>NZ_SMMB01001076.1 GCF_009711365.1 Xanthovirga aplysinae
TAATGAAATAGATTTGACGATTGAAAAAGGACGATTTTTAGACCAATAAAGCTAAAACCTTCAAACAAATAAGTTGATATAATAAGGAATAGCCCGAGGTTCGACTGAGACTTATTGGATCCACAAATGAATAAGTACAGATTAATCAGCCCCATTTTTCCCCATTAGGCCAGCGACCGAGCCATCGAGCATCGGGAATTTCAAAGTTTACCTAGTTTAGGGCCATCTTTTTTTAGCAAAAATGGCTTGGATATTCCTCTAAATACCACTTTCATAATTTAAAACCAAAAAAAGTAAAATGGCCATTTAGAAAAAGATTTCTTTCCTTAGCCTTCTTTTTTCTTAAAAGTAAAGCCCAAAACAGGGAAACTTGCCTTTATGAGTACATAAGTACCTTGCCCTTTCAAAGAGGGGCGATATCCCATTTCAGCCCCATAACTCCAACTTAATTCCTGATTAAATTTCCCATCTATTCCCATTCGAAATCCCAACTTATTCTTTTTAATAGGGTCTGTAGAATAAATATTTCCAAGGTAAACAATATCTTCCAATAACACTGAAGGGGCAACCAACACATCAAAATAGGTAGTTAGCAGTAAATCTTTAGTCAAATTACTATAGTTCTTAGGCCGAACAGAGAAATTTCTAAACCAAGCCATGGAACCCCCAATATAAATCCCATTTACCTGCAAGTTTCCGAACATCTCAAAATTTCCTTCATGCGGAAAGCTTTCCCCTTGGTTAGAAGCAATCCACACATTCTGATCGTCCATTGTACGCTGCAGATCAACCGTGGTGGAATAATGAAAAGCGCCCAAACGAGCACCAATAATTTTCCTTACCTTAGAGGGAACCACTATATTTTCGGGGACATGAGCCGCCCATTTCGCCCCTTTCAACCTTTTGGAATAAAGAGCAATCTTGGACTGCCCGTCGTAGGCCTGGTCCCGAAGGTGGTATGTACCCCCCACTTCCAGATAGTAAAAAGCCCGAGGCACATTACCGAAGTGAGTTACACTCTTAGATACCTTTACTGCCGCATCTCGATTAATATCAAAAGATTTTCCATAGGTAGTACGGAAATTTGCCCTGAAATCAAATTGGTCTGACAAATAATATTGAACCTCAGCCCCAAAACCAACATTAACATTGGTTACAAAAACTTCTCCATAAAAGGGCTGAATTTGAATAAATAAATCTTTTAAACGGTAAGGCTCATCGTAATTAAATTCGTAGGAAGTTCCACGACTACCTTTTCTACTGGTGGCATTTTGTGCTTGCAAAATACCAGATCCATTCAACAAGAAAAAAAACAGAGAAAAAGTGATCAGACTTAACTGCTTCCTATTCATGGTAGAATTTAAAATGTTTAAAAAATACTAGAAGAGTAAAGATAAATAATTCGGACTTATTTTAAAGCTTATTGGCTTTTTAAAGGAATTTGGAGGAGAAAAATGTATAATAAAGATAAAAAAAACCGTAAAAATTTGGATTATTTTATATAGATGCAATTTATTTCCTCTCCAAGATAATGGTAGGCTTGTGATTAATTGATGAGGTTTAAATAAATATTCAATTTATCGCGCCTCAAGGTAAGACGCGATAAATCTCTCAATTAGGAGTGAATTTTTTCTAAGGCTTCAAAATTAGCCGAAACTATTTGTTCAATTTCCTTCTCTCCAATCGCCGTAGATACAAAAAGAGTTTCAAATTGAGACGGTGCCAAATAAACCCCTTTGTGTAGCATCTCTCTAAAATATTTTCCAAAAAGAGTTAAATCGGAAGATTTTGCTGACTCAAAATCGAAAACAGGTGTATCAGAAAAGAAAATACTGAACATAGAACCAATTTGGTTTATGGTATAGTTCAAATTTAATTTATTTAGGTTTTCATTAAAACCCTTAACTATTTTTCCAGTAGTCTCATTTAATTGAGTGTAAATTTCGGAATGATCATTCAGATAGTTCAACATCACCATACCTGCCGTCATAGCTACAGGGTTTCCAGATAAAGTGCCTGCCTGGTAAACCGGGCCTTGGGGTGATACAAAATCCATGATTTCTTTTTTACCTCCATAGGCACCCACCGGCATTCCCCCTCCAATAATTTTACCTAAAGTGGTTAAATCCGGGTTTATTCCAAATAATTCTTGAGCACCTCCTTTGGACAAACGGAATCCTGTCATCACCTCATCAAAAATCAAGATAATTCCTTCTTGGTCACAAAGAGTTCTTAGACCTTGTAAAAAGCCTTCGGCAGGCAACACACAACCCATATTTCCAGCCACAGGCTCCAAAATTATTGCTGCAACTTCACCTTTATTTCCCTCTACTAAATCTTTTACGGCTTGCAAATTATTAAAGGGAGCCGTAAGTGTATCTTTTGCTGTTCCTTTAGTAACCCCAGGACTATCTGGCTCACCCATAGTAATGGCACCGCTACCCGCAGCTATCAAAAAAGAATCACCATGCCCATGATAACAACCTTCGAACTTAATAACTTTATCTCTTTGCGTATATCCCCTAGCTAGACGGATAGCCGACATGGTAGCTTCAGTTCCGGAATTCACCATTCGTACCTTCTCTATGGAAGGCACCATGGAGATAATTAGCTCTGCAATTTCAATTTCCTTAGCTGTCGGAGCACCAAAAGATAAAGAATCCTTAATGGCTAAAGCAACCTGACTTTCTACATTTTCATAATCATGGCCCAAAATCATGGGACCCCATGAATTAATCATGTCGATATAAGCATTGTCGTCCTCATCGTACATATATGCCCCTTTGGCCGACTTGATGAAAAGAGGATTACCACCCACAGCTTTAAAAGCCCTAACCGGTGAATTAACCCCTCCAGGAATAAATTGTTGTGCTTTTTCAAAAAGCGCTTTACTACGTTCTGTTTTCATAATTCCAAATATTTTCCACTAGCACCTGGTACAAAAAGCTAAAAGAAAACCTATTTTAAAATCCTTATAAAAGAGCTACTTTTATATTTCTTTCAACTCATCTCTAATTCCTTCCCAAAAAAATCAATGGATTCAAAATGTTAATGACTACTTTTATTTCCAGAATTGAATTTAAAAGTTTAGTAAAAATACAACTATGGACCTCAAATAATAAAATGATTTAACCCTGATATCTTTAGTAACTCTCTTTATTTACTAAACGGACTTCACCTTCTTTTAAAGTAATAATAGGAACCACTTGATTATCCCTCTGATCTTTGTATTGAACTCCTTCTAAAAATTTTGAGTGGAAGGTTTCCAAATCCGGAAATTCATATTGAAAATGATTTCCGTATTGGTTCATCATTTTACCAAAAAACCAAAGCAAATCATACCCTATGTAAGCATTGATGCTAGGAAGTGTATGAGACCTTTCCTGAAATCTCTTTTTAAATTCCAAAATTTCCGGATTATCATAATTGATATAAGTTGGAGCCATAAAGTAAACATTTAAACGCCCCAGTTGGTCGTAATCTGTTGACCTGGAACTTAACCATCCTTCTGACATCAATACAGGCACATTATCTCCACGTATTTCTATAGCACTAATAGTACTGGCCATTAAAGGCTTTTGATTAGTAGCCAAAAATATATGTCCTAAACTATCTGGAGCAATTTTTAGTACCTCCTCTTCCTCATCCTTTTGTTTTCCATTTAAAAAATCTTCATCTCCATATTCCTTCGGAATCATTTCACTTAAAACATTGATGATCTCTCGGGATTCTGCTCCATCCACTTTAAGCATATCAATAACTGAAATGCCTTTTGACTCTATTTCAGTTTTATAAGAGTAAGCCCAAATTGAATCTCTTTTTGAGCTGCCATAAATAATCATGGCGGTTTTCTTCTCAAACTCTTTCTCAGCAAATTTGGCTGCTTCCTTAGCCTGGGTTGCATCACTAGCATTAAAAAGAAACGAATATGGATTCTTTTCAATCACTGCTGAATTGAAAGACAAAGGATTCACCATATCAGTCTGGTGTGTAAAGGAAAAATCATTTGCTGCCACACTTGGTCCTGGGTAAAGAGGACCAATTATTAAATCCATCTCATCCATTTCTTTTTGGTTTAGAACACCTTCGGTAAATTGTTGATCTTTTTGCGTATCGTAAGCAAAAAGGTTCACTTTTATTCCTTCTGTTTCCAAATCTTCCTGGGCAAATTCCATTCCCTGGTACAAATCAATGACGAATTGGTTACTTAAATTGCGTCTGACTGGAAGTAATTCATCTGTCATGAATGGTAACAATACTGCCAGATTATATTCTGCTTTCTTTTCAGAATCTACTGCAGCCAATCCTTCAAATTTCTCCGGGTCAAGCTGGTAATCCTGTAAAAGTTGATTTAGCAGTTTGTGATCTTGTATTTCGAGGGGCTGGGCCAAGATCTTCATGCCTATCAAAGAAGCAATATCAGCATCTTTGGTTTCCTCTAATAACTCTTGTAGGTCGGAAATACTTTCTCCTCGTAAATAATAAAATTTCATTTTCTGGGCCTCAACCAGAAGATTGGGATTTTTGATTTCAGCCAAAACAATTTCCGCCTGCAAATCCATTTCTTTTTCAAAGTAAATCAAGCCTAACCAATAATTCACCTCATCCAATTTATCCCATTCGCGAAATTTACCCTTCAACTGCAAAAACATGTCCCTGGAAACATTTTCCTCACCCACCTTGTATGCCGATAAAGCATAAAAATACATGGCATATGGTTTATATGGATTAACGTCTCTGGAATGGGTCAGGGGTTTAAATTCTTCCATGGCCAGACGGTACTCTTCTCTCTCAAAAAGATTCTTTCCTTTAAGATATTGCTGATTGTTAACAACTTTATAATAAGAACACCTCTCACCCTTATCACAAACATGATATCCTTTACTAATAGAGGCTATACTCGTGCGTTTTTGTCCTGAAACTCCTGATAAAATCAGTGTAAAAAAAAGGATAAACAAACAAAAATTTCTCATAAGAATGAGGTTGGTAATGAATACTTTATTTAAAAATACTAGGGGCCCGTATCTTACTACAATCACCCTTTAATTAATTCCCTAATGATGCATATTTCAAATGCGTTAAAAAGTCCGAAAACTTCCCTTTTCTAAAAACTCCCGGCAAAAACTCATCCAAAAACACTTTTCATCATTTTAATTAATGCAAATATAATTAACCTAATGGATAATCTAATAGCTTTGCCTGCAGTTCACAAAAAAAGCCGGATACTTTTCAGCGTCCGGCCCCTTATTTAATTATTTCAACCTCCTATTCCCACTCAATGGTAGCAGGTGGTTTCGAACTTATATCATAAACTACACGGTTAACACCTTTTACCTTATTTATAATGTCATTGGAAACTTCTCCTAAAAATTCATAAGGCAAGTGGCACCAGTCAGCCGTCATTCCGTCCACACTACTTACTGCCCTCAGAGCCACCACACTTTCGTAGGTTCTTTCATCCCCCATAACTCCTACTGATTGAACCGGAAGCAAAACGGCACCTGCCTGCCAAACAAAGTCATAAAGACCATGCTTTTTCAGCCCCTGAATAAATAAGTAATCGACCTCTTGTAAAATATGAACCTTCTCTGGCGTTACTTCACCTAAAATCCGAATCCCTAAACCAGGTCCCGGAAAAGGATGACGTCCCAAAATAGCAGGATCAATATCCAAGCTTTTTCCCACTCTTCTTACTTCGTCCTTAAAGAGGGATTTTAAAGGTTCCACTACCTGAAGTTTCATAAAATCAGGTAACCCACCTACATTATGATGTGATTTTATTGTAGCAGAAGGACCCTTTACCGAAACAGACTCAATGATATCTGGATAGATCGTCCCCTGTCCCAACCATTTTACGTCCTGAATACGGTGAGCCTCATCATCAAAAACCTCAATAAATACTCTTCCTATTGCTTTTCTCTTTCCTTCAGGGTCAGAAATTCCGTGTAAGGCTGCGTAAAACTTATCTTTTGCATCCACACCAACCACGTTTAACCCCATTCCTTTATAAGAGGCCAAAACATCTTCAAATTCATTTTTTCTTAGTAGACCGTTATCTACAAAAATACAATGAAGATTTCCTCCTATGGCTTTATGAAGTAGCATAGCGGCTACTGAAGAATCTACCCCACCGGATAAACCCAAAACCACCTGATCGTTCCCCAGCTGTTTTTTCAATTCTGAAACTGTAGTTTCTACAAAAGACTCTGGCGTCCATTCCTGCTTACAACTACATATATCAACCGCAAAGTTTTTCAAAATGGTAGCGCCATCCTCTGAGTGCGTTACTTCCGGATGAAACTGAATGCCATAAGTTTCCTCTCCTTTAATATGATAGGCAGCTACTTGTACGGAAGGGGTACTAGCAATTCCTTCAAAATTTTCTGGCAAGCGCGCAATAGTATCTCCATGTGACATCCATACCTGAGAATTTTCCTTCACTCCTTGAAATAAAGCATTTTGTTGATTAAAATTCACCAAATGAGCTCTTCCATATTCTCTAATTTCGGAAGGAAGCACCTCTCCTCCATTAGCATTGGCCATATATTGGGCTCCATAACAAACCCCTAATACAGGAATCTTTCCACGAAATGGCGATAAATCTACCTGAGGGGCATCCTTTTCCCTTACCGAGCAAGGACTACCCGACAAAATAAGACCTTTCACATTTTCACCAATCTCCGGAATATGGTTATAAGGGTGAATCTCACAATAAATATTCAACTCTCTTACACGCCTTGCTATCAGCTGGGTGTACTGTGATCCAAAATCAAGTATTAATATCTGTTCAGCCATGCCGCAAAAATAGCAGACCTAAGCAGTTTTTACTAATCCAAAAATAAAAATATTATTTCCCCCATCCGTTCAGATCCTCTATTCCCAACCCACATTACACAAAAAATAATTAGAAATAAAAAAATTAAGAAATAGAACTTGCCTAAGTTACTTGACGGGACTCAGATTTTACAATGAATACAAACCTAATTTAAAAGTAGGCTAAGAAATCATTTAAAATTAAATACATTGAAGCTAATCTTATTATTTAGAGGAAGCATATTTTTGTTTTTCCAACATCTCCTGCTTTACTTTTTTCATCCATTTCTCTTGATCTATCTTCTTACTCCCATGATTCGTTTCTTTGTCATACTGATCCTGCATTTTCTTCCACTCCTTCATAACCTGTTGAAAAATACCTTTACACTTCCTTTTGTAATTAGAAGGAGTATATTCCCCCTGTTCCAGACGTTTTCTTAATATCCTTGCATATAACTCGGTAATATCAAAATGTAACTGTTCATGAGCCAATAATTCCGGTTTCTCATGTCCTTTCTTCACCCAGGAAAATCGCTTTTCAAAATAGCAACTCACCTCAAAAGATAAGTCAATTTTATCTTCAAGTATCCCAGCCCGATATTTATAGTTTAAGACTGCATTGGTTAGAGCCGAAAATTCACTTTTAGGATCTGGGGCCCCTTTAAAATCTTTCCATTGTAGCTTTCGGTCCGGGTTCCAATGAATAATGTCTTTCTTCTTGGGTT
>NZ_SMMB01000878.1 GCF_009711365.1 Xanthovirga aplysinae
TGGGAATTCTGTCCCTAACCAAACCCTCCCCAATTTTGATTCAGTTTGTAGTTTTGGAATTAATTGTGTTTTTGGTATAATTTTTTATCACAATTTTATAAGGTATTATCACATTAAAATTACTACTTAACCCAAATTTTTGTTCACTTTATTTTTTACAATTACCTTTAAAAATCTAAATATTTTCTTTAAAAAATTCAACTAGTTTTTAAAGGTTATTTTAACTGAATTTCTTCAGTTCTTTATAAAGAGTATAAAAAATCCACATTTCTTCTACAACTATTTTAAAACCATTTAAAAGTTTCTTTCAAAATGAAAAAGACACAATTATTGCTATCAGCCTTCCTTTTGGCGGCTTCTACCGCATGGGCACAGAACAGCTCTACTGTAGAGCAAACAGGCACTAACAATAGTGCGGTTAATCAAAGTGGTACCAATGTTGCAACCGTTCAACAATTCGGGGAAAATACGTCTACCATCAATTCTACTAGTGTGGATGCAGATGTAGCCAATGAGGCTTCAGTATTTCAAATAGGGGGAGGAAACACCTCTACTATTGACCAATTAGGTGACGGTAATAGTGCATCTGTAGACCAACAAGGCCTTAATGATTCTGATCCGGATACGGATAAAGGCATAGGAAACATCGCTGATGTGGATCAAACCGGAGATGGCAATAGTGCCATAGTGGATACAGATGGGGACGCAAACGAAGCCACAATTGAACAAAATGGAGACGATAATAGCTCAACCATTGACCAAGGGGTAGGATACGCCCAGAGAAATTTGGGAACCATTACACAAGATGGAGAAGGAAATGACGCTTTTATTGAGCAGCGCTATGATGAAAATGAAGCTGTTATTTATCAGAATGGGAGTACCAATGAGGCTAAAGTGCTGCAAAATACCAGAAGTAATGAACCAGCTGTTGGTAGTTATGCATCTGTCAACCAAATGGGTGAGAGCAATAGGGGAACGGTTGACCAAGACGGACAAGAGAATGATGCCTTCATTGACCAAGTTGGAAATGACAACTTTGCCAAAACAAGGCAAAACGGAGATTATAACTATGCGGAGGTTGATCAAAATGGGGAAGGAAATTCTTCTCGGATTACTCAATCAGGAAGTAGCTCAGTGAGCGGTTTCGCAAATGAGGCACACGTTGAACAATATGGGTCTGGTAATTCATCCCAAATCACACAAAGCGGAAATAATTCGGGTACTCATCATGCAGGAAATGATGCATATGTAGAACAAGATGGAGTTGATAATTCATCGGTTATTACCCAAAGTGGTAATAATTCGGGGTCTGATGATACTAATTATGCCTATGTTTATCAGGAAGGGGAGGAAAACTCTTCAGAAATCAGTCAAACGGGAAGTATTTCGGATGATGATGAAGCCAATGAGGCAAGTGTTTACCAAAATGGAGCTGGAAATTCTTCCTTCATTTCCCAAAGTGGTAATAATTCAGGGGAGGATGAAGCCAATGATGCAGATGTTGAACAATATGGAAATAATAATTCCTCTACTATCTCTCAGACAGGAGATGGTTTTGGCACCGATGACCATGCCAATGATGCAGATGTTATTCAAGTAGGAAATGATAATTCATCGGCTATTACCCAAAGTGGTAATAATTCAGGGGTTGATGATGCAAATGATGCAGATGTTGAACAATATGGAAATGGAAACTCTTCGGTAATTGCTCAAAATGGAAATAATTTTGGTGCAGGCATGGCCAATAATGCAAATGTTTATCAGGAAGGAAATGGAAACTTTTCTGACATCTCTCAAACAGGAGATGATTATAATTTTGCAGATGTAGATCAGCTGGGTGATGGCCATAGTTCCGAAATCGATCAAATGAGTGGGGCGATGGGAGTTACAGGAAATTCCGCTACGGTAATTCAAACAGGTGTACTAGGTCATAGCAGCCAAATTACACAAATGGGTAGTAATACAGCTACTGTTACGCAAAGTGATCTTTAAAAAAATAAGGACAGCCGCAGCCAAATTAGGCTGCGGTTTGTTTTTTTATCACAGTGTTATTTTAATTACAAAATCTCCAGAAAATGTCATCTTTTACAAGCTTTCCTTTTTAGCTACTATTCTAATTCTCTTATAGTCCGCATACCATTTTTTGTTTTGAAAGAGTTCCGAACGTAATTGCTCTTGAACTTCTTTCAAAATAGTTGCTATATCTGGATTTGATACTTCAAAGAAAAAGCCTTTAGCGAACATTTCCAGCCAATCCTTAATGCCCGTTTCCTCATCGGCCAATTCAGTAAGCCGATCATAATGTTCTGCTTGTACCACCCCAAATCCTGCTTCTTCTAATTCCACACTGTATTCTCCTATTGAAGGAAAATACCATTGTTCAAACCTGGATTGCTCATCGTATCCATGTTTTTTTAGGCTCTTTCGAAGGCCATTTACAATTTTTTCTACATTTCCTTTCCCTCCGAATTCTACTACTACTCTACCCCCCACCTTAAGGTTTTCAAACATGGATCGAATGGCGGATTTGAAATCGGTTACCCAATGTAAAGTTGCATTGGAAAAAATAGCATCAAATGGTTTTGAAAAGCGAAATGAGGAGGCATCCATTTCCAAAAATTGAATTTCAGGGTAATTGGATTGTGCAGAAGATACCATTTCCGCTGACTTGTCAATCCCCAAGACTTCTTTTGCTTTTATGCTAATTCGCTTGGTTAATTGCCCGGAACCACAACCAAGATCTAAAATTCGTTCATTTTCTTTTGGCTGCAATAAATCGATCAGTTCTTTTCCGTAATCGTAAACGAAGGCATGTTTTTCGTTGTAAAGTGCGGTATCCCAATTCATGAATAAATAAGGTTTTTTTATTTATTGATTTTCAGAAATATTTTCCTGTCCGTTAATATGTTTGTTGGCCCAGGTGAGCCACTGATTTAAGATGCTTTTGTAATATACCGGATGGTTGATGTTGTGACCCAGTTTGGGATAAAGCATCATTTCAACCTCCTTATTCGCATCCTTCATTGCTCTGTACATTTCCCAGGCCTGTAAAACAGGGCTTCTTGGATCTCTTTCTCCATGTAATATGAGGAGTGGAGTGTTTGCATTTTTTACAAAAAATATGGGGGAAGATTTTCTGTAAATTTCCACATTGTCAATTGGTAAGGTTTTGTATTCCCAAATTCCTAATTCTCTGTTACTAAACGGGTGCTGTCCGTATAAACTTACAAGATTTGACAGGCCGCCATAACCGATGGCTGCTTTAAATTGGTCGGTTTGTGTAATGGCCCAATTTGCCATATACCCACCGTAACTGGTTCCCCCCAGGGCGAGCTTATCTTTGTCGGCGATTTTTAATGCTACTAACTTGTCCACTCCGGACATTATATCTTCAAAGTCCGTTTCACCGAATTTCCCCCTGTTGCCTGCATAAAACGCTCTTCCGTAACCAGTACTTCCTCTGAAGTTTGGCTGGAAAACTATATAACCCTGGTCTGCAAAAAACTGAGGCTCCAGATTAAAATCGTCCATTATCAGAAGGTCAGGTCCCCCATGAACAATGGTCATTAAGGGGTATGGTTTTGTTTTATCGTAATGAGGAGGAAAGGTGAGAACCCCTTCTACTTCAGTCCCGTCTTTGCTTTCGTATTTAAAGGCGGTACTTGTGGTCTTAATTTTTGAAATAAGATGCTGATTTATTTGGGTTAAAGGAACTGCCTTTTCAGGAGAATCTCCGGGTTTCAGTCTGTAAAGTTGTATCGTTTTTGAGCCCCTGGCAGCAGTAAAAAAGATTTCCTTCCTTGTAAACTGATAATTATAGATCACCCAATAGGGTTTTACCAGGGTATTGATTTTTCCCTTTGTATTAATCTGGTAAATACCAGTGTAAACCCCTTCCGGTGTAGAAAAAGAAATGTTATTTTCGTCAATCCACTGAATATTTTCAATGGTAGGATCAAGCTCCCAGGTGAGGTTTTTTGTTTCTCCTGTAGTTAGATCCGCAACAAATAAACCATCATTGGAGGCGAAGCCTTCCGTGCTCCCTGCAAAAACCAGCTTTTTTCCTGAAGGGGAAAATTTTGGATTATTAAGGGCGTTTGCCTTATCAAAAGTGTATACCACATTATTTTCCCGATCCATTACCTTAATCCAGCTGTTGGTCATATACTCGTAATTATCGTCGTTTTTTGCCCCAAGAATGGCCAGGTATTTTCCATCTTTACTAAAGTCAAAATCTTTAACCAGGTATTTCCCCTCAGTAATTTTCTCCTTTTGGCGGGTATTAATATCAAAGATCCAAAGGGCATTAGTACCGAATTCGGTTCCGGCAAAATAACCCCATCCGTTTTCTTTTTCCATAGCAACAAGGGAAGAGTCCCGGGGTTCTATTTCAAAGTAGGCTATGGTATTATTATCTACCCACTTATAGATGGAAAAATTGTTTTCGGCATCGGAAACCATTTTGGGCTCTCCTCCTGATTTTGGGATAATATAAATTTGCTGAAGGTTATTTCGATAAGATATAAAGGAAATCCATTTTCCGTCAGGGGACCATTTTGGGTTGTAATCATATTCACTTTGGGTCAACAGCTTGTGTTCTTTTCCTCTTAAGTCAGTGATTACAATAGAAGAAAAACTTCTTCCGTCCCATTTTTCTTTAGATGTTTTGCTGTAAATAATATCGGTTCCGGAAATCCGGGGATTATTTAGGTTTTCCATTTCATAATGTTCCTCAATGGTCAATTGCCCTTGCACAATGATCGGAAAAAGAAGAAAGAGAGTGAAAAGATGAAGGCTTCTCATAATATTTAATTTCTTATTGGTAATGAGCTGGAAATTTAGAGGAATATGAAATAGCAAATAAAGTATGGGGGAATTCTATTTTGTGTTTTTAATTATATTTCATTTCCTTTGAGCTAAGAAAGTGAATTAAATTTAAATTCTAAATTTATAAATAAGAAAATAGACTTTTTTTTGATTTTTTAAACCAATAAATTTTTTTATGAAAAGAGCAGTAAAACTATTG
>NZ_SMMB01000872.1 GCF_009711365.1 Xanthovirga aplysinae
CATTGTAATTAGTTTTGTTGAACATTCCTTTATTAGAAAATTTTGTTATCTTAGATGAATGGAATCGTTTGTTTTTTATGGATTACCTTTAATTCACGATTTTTTATTTTAGTTTTTAATTGAAAATTTATTTCCAGAGAAAAGCAAATTTCATTTTTTCATGCTATTCTGGTTCAATACTAATCCTGTTTTTTCATGAATCTGGAGTCTAAAAGCAAAGGTGAACTCATACTTGAATTAAAAAAGCTTCAGGATAAATTCACGGCTTCTGAGAATAAGTTTAATAGCCTATTTAACTCATCTTCTACTGGCATTCTGCTATTAAAGAATGGGGAAATTATTGATTGTAATCAAAAGGCGGAGGAGCTTTTTTGTGGTGCCAGAAAGCAGCTTTTAGGAAGAAAGTTGGATGAATTTCAAGCTGATATTCCTTCCAAGGATCAAAAGTTGGGTGTTAAATTAAATGAGGGGCTTAATATTGTAAGAGACGGAGAGCAAGTTACTCTCAAAACCAGGCTTAAAACTTTTAAGGGTAGTCGATTTTTTGAGGCGGAGTTAACTTTTGAAAAGGTCAACTGGGAAGGGAATGAATGCATTCAAATTTTTCTAAGAAATATTCCCAAGGATAAAAAGGGACAAATACTGACCCCTTCAATTGAGAACTCTGAAAACAAAAAGAATAATAAGAAAAGGGGTGATTTTCATAAAATGCTAGATCCTCATGTGCAGCAAATGCTAGACAATACTTCCTTTTATGTGATGTCCTTATCAGTAAGTGGGGAGATTTGTTTTTGCAATAAGTCGGGCTTAAATGCCCTTGGTTATAGTAAATCGGAACTTATGAATCAAAACTTTCATGAGTTATTGGTTGACCAGGTTAATTGGATAGACTCAAAAAATAATTTGAAACAAATCCTACAGGGAAAAAGGTCTTCTGATGTAGCCGAGGCATCTTTAAGGACCAAGAAAGGGAATTTTATTCTTGCCAGATATAGTGTTCTGGAAATTCACAAGAATGAAGGGGAGATTGTAGGGGTTACGTTAGCAGCCGAAAATATTTCGCAAGAAGGGGAAATTAGAAAGACTTTAAAAAAGAGAAATGCCCAACTAAGGGAGATTTTTGATACATCCAATGAGTTGATACAGTTTTTCTCAGCTGACTATCAATTGAGTTTTGCGAATAAGGCCTGGAAACAAAAGATGGGCTATAAAGGAGATGAAGTCAGTAAATTAAACCTAAAGGATATTATACATCCGGATTTCCTTGATTTTACAAAGATCCAATTGGAAAAGATAGGTAACGGCCAAGAAATTGGAAGGTTTAAAACCTGCTTTATCAATAAGTATGGTCGCAGTATCGACCTCAGTGGGAAAGTTAATTGCTCTAAGGCAGATGGTAAAGTAGTTGAATTTCGGGGAGTATTAAATGATATCACAGAACAGACAAAAGTTCGTAGAGCCTTAAAAGCTTCCTACAACATTGCCGATTTGGTCTTAAATACAAAAGGACTGGAAAATTTTTATGCTTCTATTCACAGGGAGCTTAAAAATGTAATACCTATAGAGAATTATTACATTGCTTTAGTAGACGAGGCTAAAACCAAACTTAATTTTCCATACTATATCGATGAGAACTATCCGGAGGTTCTTATTGATAATGAAAGAGTTTATGGTAAGGGGTTAACTGAGTTTGCCATGAGAACTCAAAGGCCATTGTTATTGTATGAGGAGGATATTGTTAGGCTCCAGGAACAAAAAGAAGTAATTCAATATGGCCCTTTACCTCGCATGTGGATGGGTGTTCCCTTGCGATTGGGAACGCGAACTATTGGAGTCATTGCTGTACAGTCATATCATGAGATCCCTGGTTTTGACTACAAAGATCTTGAGTTGTTAGATTTTATTTCCAGTCAGGTGGCTATGGCCATTGAGAAAAAACAAAAGGAAAATAAAATCAATAAGCAAACTGCTCGCTTAAAGGCTATTTTTGAGAGTGAAAGTCATTATATCTGGTCGGTAGATCGATCCTTTAAATTGACCTCTTTAAACGAAAACTTTAAACGTATTTTTCAAAGGATTTATGGTTTAGACCCTTTGGAAATTCATGATTCAAGTCGAAAAATCACCAAATTGTTTGGGAAATGGAGAAGGTATTTTCTAAAGGCTTTTGAAGGAAATGCCCAGCATTTTGAGGCACAGATGAAAGACAAGGAAAATAGAGATGTTTGGTTGGATATTTTCTTAAATCCCGTTTTTGGGCAGACCAAAGGTTCTAAATCTACTGTTCAGGAGGTTTCCGGTATTGCTTTGGAAGTTACAGAAAAGAAAAAAGCAGCCTTAGCAGTTCGAGAAAGTGAAGAAAAATATCGAAATATCTTTGAGTCATTTCAAGACCTTTACTTTACCTGTTGCCCAATGGGGGCCATCACTACTGTGAGTCCATCAATTCTTGAACTCATGGGGTACAGAGCTGAAGAGGTAATGAATAAAAATATTACTGATTACTACCTATACAATAAAAAAACTAAAAATTTAATTCGAAAACTATTAAAAAAGAAAAGTGTACGAAATTTTGAGGCTTCCTTGATAAGAAAGGATGGACAGATTATTCAATGTATTTGCAACATTCGTTTAATTTATGATAAAGAAAATCATCCTATTGCCATTGAGGGAGTAGCTAGGGAAATCACCACTTTAAAGCAAATCAATGAAGAATTGATGAAGGCTAAGGAAGTGGCCGAAAACTCCCTCAAAGTTAAGGAGCAGTTTTTGGCCAATATGAGCCATGAGATTCGAACACCGATGAATGGCATTATTGGGATGATAGATCTGATCAATAGTACATTCTTGAATGAGGATCAAAAAAGGTATGTACAAACAATAAAGAAATCTTCGGAAACTCTACTTCATATTTTGAACGATATTCTGGACCTGTCTAAAATAGAGGCTGGAAAGATGACGCTGAAAAAATCTCCTGTACCCTTGCGGTCAGTTATAGAAAAAATTGAAGCTTTGTTTTCCCAGCAAGCGGTGGTAAAGAATATTACAATTAAGACCAATGTGAATAAAGATGTTCCAGAATTTATAATGGTTGATGAAACTCGCCTTTTACAGGTCTTTTCCAATTTAACTTCCAATGCCATTAAGTTTACAGAAGGGGGAGGTAGGGTTTCCATTTCTCTAAAAGTTAACAAAAAGAAGGGAAATCTATATCTATTAAAGGGAGAGGTGAAGGATTCAGGGATTGGAATATCAGAGACCGATGTCAGTAAATTATTTAGTTCCTTCACCCAATTAGATACATCTTCTTCCAAATCTTATGTAGGAACCGGGTTAGGATTGGCAATTACTAAGGAGCTATGCCATTTGATGAATGGGAATATTGGGGTATCTTCTACTCTGGGAGTGGGTAGCACTTTTTGGTTTACTTTTGAAGCAGAGAAAACGGATAAAATTCCACTAATAAAAGAGCTGTCCCTTAAGGAAGGAATGGCTAATAAGGATTTTTTTGGGGATTACAGTCCTAAAATTCTTTTGGTTGATGATAACCAAATTAATCGACAGGTTGCAGGTGAGATTTTAAAATCCGCAGGTTGTCAGGTGGATCTGGCGGTAGGTGGATGGGAAGCTATAGACCGGCTCACAAAAGCATCTTATGATGTTATTTTTATGGATATTCAGATGCCTGTCATGGATGGTGTCGAAACGGTTAAAAGAATTCGTCAATTGAATATTCCCAACCTTGCACCCATCATTGCCATGACAGCTTATGCTATGCAGGAAGATAGGAATCGTTTTCTACAGGAAGGAATGGATGATTATCTGGCCAAGCCTATTAAGGCTATGCATTTAATAAACAAGGTTAGAACCTGGTTAGTAAAAGGTAAAAAGGATAAGAGCAGGGTGGAGAGGAATCCAAATGAAGAAGGTGAAAAAATAAACCTCGGAAATAGGAAGACAATAAAGGCAGGCAATTCTTCTGATTCTTTTCAAAAGGAAGCCTTTAAGGAGGAAATAAAAGTTAAGAGGAAAGAGAAAGAAGAAAAGGTAATAGGAATTGTTCCTGCCCATAAAAATGATGAATTTCCGGAAGAAACTGAACAGGTTATAAATCAGGAAATTATTCAACAATTGGAGAAATTTGTTGGTAAAGAACAGGCAATTTCTACCATGGAAGATTTTGCAAAAGAGGC
This sequence comes from Xanthovirga aplysinae, assembly GCF_009711365.1. Taxonomy (GTDB): domain Bacteria; phylum Bacteroidota; class Bacteroidia; order Cytophagales; family Cyclobacteriaceae; genus Xanthovirga; species Xanthovirga aplysinae. Next base: position 4,194 of record NZ_SMMB01000872.1, read on the forward strand.
CGAGGAGTTAATTAGAAGTTCTTTTTCGGCTTTTAAAAATGAAAACTATAAAGAAATTTTAAATATATTGCATACCCTTAAAGGAAATGCAGGTACATTGGGGGTAGACCAGCTTGCCGCTTATGCCCGGCGAATTGAAGCTGATGTGAAAGAGGGTAGATTAAAGCATTTGGAAAAAAACCTGCTCACTTTAAGTAAAGCTTTTGAAACTTTCAAAAACTATTTTTTTACGCCCATAAACCATTAATCAATGGCAACTACAAAAAAAGTATTAGTAGCTGAGGATAGCTCAGTGATTCAAAATTTGACAAAAAGAATTTTACAAGCTCAGAGTTATCATATCTTTGCCGCTAGAAATGGACGTCAGGTCTTGGATAAACTGCAACAAGAATCCTTTGACATTATTTTATTGGATATCAACATGCCTGTAATGGATGGTATGGAATGTGCTAGACAAATTAGAGCATTAGGAGATAGTGAGAAATCGGCTACACCCATAATTGCGATTACAGGTAATGCACCCAATTATTCAATGGAGGATTTCAAGTTGGCAGGAATAAATGAGTTTCTTCCAAAACCTCTTGATTTTGATCGCTTGGTGGAATTGGTAAAGGAATATACCAGTTAATGTATGATTATAAACTTTACTAAGAATTTTTTAAGTAAGCTGGAGGATATTTTTGCGGAGACTAATTATATGCTTCGCTATGAAAAAGGAAATTTTAAATCTGGTTACTGTATTTTGAAATCTCAACAGGTGAT
>NZ_SMMB01000961.1 GCF_009711365.1 Xanthovirga aplysinae
TATGATAATAATTAATAAAAAAAATAAATTTGATAGGTAATGGTTTTTCATTTTTTTGTTTTTAATTAAATACATTTTTGTAGCAAATTTATCAAAAAAAACAACAATATTAAATTTAAAGGAATTAATAGACACCATTTAAAACCCTAAATTTATTTCTAAACTCATTTTAAGATTATAATCTAAAAAAAAACAGTAACCTTGTTTAAACACAAGAATATCAAACACTTTGAAGTATTTGATTAAAATCATAACTCTAATAATGACCTAGAAATAAAGAGAACAGTAGAATGTTAAATTTTGAAAAGGCCCTTTAAAAAATGGCTATTTCACCGAGAAAAAAGAAAAGTTCTATTTTTAGGTTTATAAGTCTGAGTCCAATTAAAATTTTGGCTAGTCCCCTAACTCATACTCTTTCTTCGATAAAATATTAATAAAAAATAAAGAGAACGACCATTACCTTAGCCTGTACAATATCGATTAAGAAGAAGGGAGGTTGAGAAACTTAAACATTAGTTTTTTTCCAGAAATGAATTACCTCTTCGCACCTAGGTTATTTATAGTAGGGAAAGTTTCTCAGCAAACTAAATCAAGCCCCTAAAAATTTGGATTTTATATTATTAGAATGTGCAGAAACCACTTAATCTCTTTCCACCAATAACTCTGCTTGAAATGCCTCCATTTCATATTCAGGAGTACCTGGGTATGGGGATAAGCCTAACAATTTAATGTAGATATTATCTATAATGGTATCTTGCCTGAAACCTTCACCTCTATGGGTATTTAAATTAAAAGGAATTTCTTTCGTCCCGTTATTAAACCATAATTTAACTTTAGCGTTGCCTGCCCAAATGCATCTCACATTAGCCGGGCAACGAGAATCTTCAAGCACCTGATCGAAAGAAATACTTAATTCACTACCTTCATTAATCCTAGTTTCTTCAATTTTTATCTTAAAGGGGTGATCAAACTCAAATGTTGTGGTTAGGTTCTGGTTTTCTGCGGCACAAGAAATTAACATAAGAACCCACAGTAATCCTTTTATTTTATTCATCTTTATATAAAGGCTTACATTTCTGATATATTCTTTCTTTTTCAATCAGGCCTACTTTCAAAAAAATTATTGGTTCAAAATCCAATTACCCTACCATTGAATGTATTAATTTAACCCCAAATCCAAATCAATTTTTCCAAATAACTTAAAAATATTCAATTACCACTTTCTCCTGAAAATTTAAAAGGTTAAGAGAGCCCAATAACACAATAGCCTTCGTTCTTAGTAAGACTAAAAAGAGATATTCCTATATTTGCAGCATGGTTGAAACAGGATTAAAAAAGGATATTCGGAAAATCAGTAATAAGGAGCTGAAGGATTTCCTAAAAGAAAAGGGGGAGAAAGCATTTCGGGCCAAACAAATTCAAGAATGGCTTTGGAAAAAATCGGCTCGGAGTTTTGATGAAATGTCCAACCTTTCTTTAAATTTAAGATCTTTACTTAAGGAACATTTTGAATTATTTCCTGTAAAGGTTGCTGAATTTCAAATCAGCAATGACCGTACCATCAAATCCGCTTTCCAACTGCATGACACGCATTTAGTGGAAGGGGTTTTGATTCCGGCAGATGACCGAATGACAGCCTGTATATCTTCCCAAGTTGGATGTTCACTTACTTGTAAATTCTGTGCCACTGGATATATGGACCGCAAAAGAAACATTGAAGCGGCTGAAATCTACGATCAGGTGGTATTAATAAAAGACCAAGCTGAAAAACACTACAAGCATCCATTAACCAATATTGTGTACATGGGCATGGGAGAACCATTACTCAATTATGCCAATGTTATTAAGTCCGTAGAGTACATCACCTCTCCTGAAGGACTAGGCATGTCTCCCAAGAGAATCACTGTTTCTACTGCCGGTATTGCCAAAATGATCAAAAAATTGGCGGATGATGAAGTTAAATTTAACCTCGCACTTTCTCTTCATGCGGCAAATGATGAAAAAAGAAATCAAATTATGCCCATCAATGAGACAAATAACCTGAAGGTTCTCATTGAGGCATTGCAATATTTTTACCAAAAGACAAAAACTAGAATTACCTTAGAATATATCCTTTTTTATAATTTCAATGATAGCCTACAGGATGCTGAAGAGTTATTTAAAGTAACCAAAAAAGTACCTGTAAAAATCAATATTATTGAATATAACCCTATTGCTGAGGCTAATTTTTCCAACACAAAAGCCGACACTTTAGACCAGTTTGCCTCCTACTTAGAAAATAAAGGGGTAAATGTAAATGTGAGAAGAAGCCGTGGAAAAGATATTGATGCCGCTTGTGGACAATTGGCTAATAGAAAAAAGGAAGGAAACAATTAAGCTATAGATTGCCAACTCCACATTTTACCTCACACTTTTTTTAATAAAATATGGAAGGAGGAATCCTTCTTTCTGACGAAAATAAAGCTGGACGCATTTGAAGGGCGTCCAGCTTTAGTCATGTAATTGGTTTTTTAACCCCTTTTCGTCAATTAAACCACTTTTCCTGTATTCCTCAATCGACATTGGAAACTTAACATACTTGTGGTGATTTCCTTACATTTCTTTTTCAGAGTAAATTTTCTCAATAATAATTCTGTAATTATCCTAAATCCAAATTCCACTCCCACCAATATTTAATAAAGCCACTAATCGTCAAAATCTAGTCTCAATAATGTTTTCCCTAAATAATATTCCTCCCTCCAAACCAAAAAGTATAAACAGGAAAATATAATTTTTGAGCATAATCTGTTAATTTATAGTATATTAAGCAACAAGGAGAGTCTCATTCATAATTAAAGGGTTCAAAGCACCCTTTAAAAGGAAAACAAATCTAATCCAGCCACCCTCCTTTTAAGCGAAATTCCTATGAAAATTGTCCGACTTTCTTTATCCCTTCTTTTTACCCTTGGCTTATTAATCTTGTTTAGTATCAAAATCGGAGATGTTCCTCCTCTGGGTTATTTTCTTAATCCCTTTACTGGTTTTTGGCATAATGCCGAAACTGAAAAGGGACCGGAGTTATCCTCACTTAAAATAGATGGCCTTAAGGACAAAGTAAGTATTTACTACGATGAACAATTAATCCCACATATATTTGCTACCAATGATGAAGACGCTTATCTGGCTCAAGGTTATGTAACAGCAGCATTGCGCCTTTGGCAAATGGATTTTCAAACCATGGCTGCAGCAGGCAGAGTATCAGAGATTGTTGGCAAAAAGGCTTTGGATTTTGATCGACTACAAAGGAGAAAAGGGATGGTTTATGGGGCTAAAAATAAAATAAAATCCCTAAATAGTCATAACGAATCTTTAATGGCTCTTGAAGCCTATGCGAAGGGAGTTAATGCCTATATCGACAATTTATTTTATAGGGATTTACCTCTTGAATATAAACTATTAGGATATCGTCCTGAAAAATGGACACCCCTTAAATCTAGCTTGCTGATGATGTATATGGCAGATGATTTAAGTGGTGAAGATAAAGACCTGGAGAACACCAATGTCCTTAAACTCCTTGGGAAGGAGAATTTTGAATTGCTTTTTCCTGAAGTCCCCAAAGATTTGGACCCGGTAATTCCCAAAGGCACCCGATGGAATTTCAAGCCAGCACCTATTAAAAAAGAGGCCATCATAATACCGGAAGGGTATATCTCGAAAATCCCGACCCAGCCTTTAGAAAATCTTGCCAGTAACAATTGGGCCATTAGTCCGAAGAAAAGTGCAAACGGCTCTACAATATTGGCCAATGACCCTCATCTTTCCTTTAATCTACCTTCCATTTGGTTTGTGTTGCAACTACACAGTCCGGAAATGAATGTTTTTGGTGCTTCTCTTCCCGGGGCTCCAGGAATTATCATCGGCTTTAATGATTCCATTGCCTGGGGGGTCACCAATGCCAAAAGAGATGTCAGGGATTGGTACCAAATCAAGTTTAGGGATGAACATAAGGAACAATATGCTTATGATGACAAATGGCTACAAAGCACTAAAAAGATTGAAGAAATTAAGATCCGTGGGGAAAATTCCTTTATAGATACTGTAGTTTATACGCATTACGGACCGGTGGTTTATGATGAGCATTTTACGGGAAAATTAAAACAGCAAAATTTCGCTTTGAGGTGGACTGCACATGACCCTTCCAATGAGTTATTATCTTTTAAAATGCTGAATAAAGCCCAAAACTATGAGGATTATTTGAATGCTTTAACCCATTACCAAAGTCCAGCTCAAAATTTTGCTTTTGCTTCAGCAAATGGGGATATCGCCATGGGGGTGCAGGGAAAGTTTGTGAATAAATGGCCCGGACAAGGGAAATTTCTTATGGATGGCAGCCAATCCTCCCAGGAATGGCAGGGTTTTATCCCTCAAAATCATAATGCGAACGTAAAAAACCCTCCTCGCGGTTATATTAGTTCGGCCAACCAATACCCGGTAGATATTACCTATCCCTACTATATTTATGATTACATCTATGAGAATTATCGAAACCGACAAATAAATCAACGGCTTAATGAGATGGAAAACATTTCGGTAGAAGATATGATGTTATTGCAAAATGATAATTTTAACCTGAAGGCTTCTGAAAGTTTGCCCTTATTTTTAAATCTATTAGACACCAATATTATCAGCAATCCAGCTTTGGAAAACAAGCAAATCCTGGAAGACTGGAATTATTACAATAATGCGGACGAAAAAGCTCCATCCATCTACGGGAGTTGGTGGCGCCATCTATATGCTTCCATTTGGGATGAATTTGATGTGGACAACCTTGCTCTTTATAAACCCCAAGCGTATAACACCATTGAGTTAATGAAAAAAGACCCCGAACATGTATTTTTTGATGTGCTGGCCACCCCGGAAGTAGAAACTTTGAAGGATTTACTTCAGGACTCCTTTGAGAAAGCTACAGATGAGTTAACAGGATGGAAAAAAGAAAATGAGAAGGATTTTGAATGGGGAGATTACCGTAAAATTCGAATACAACATTTGGCCCGCCTGGAACCTTTGAGTGTGTATACTCGCTCAGGAGGAGGCAAGCATATTGTAAATGCTACTCAAGGCCACCGCGGTCCTTCCTGGAGGATGATTGTTAAATTTGGAGAGGAATTAAAAGCCTGGGGGGTATACCCAGGTGGACAAAGTGGAAATCCAGGAAGTCCTTTTTATGCTAATTTGGTAGATAAATGGAGTCAAGGAGAATATTACCCCTTACAATTGCTCCAGGTTGGCGACACTGCTAAAATGGATTTTCACTTCAATCAAACCCTAAAGCCTGCCACACAATGAAAAGTACTTTTAAGATAATATTGATTTTCGGCTTTTGCTACCTGGTTCAACTCTATTTTCCATGGTGGTCGGCAGCCCTGGTTGCTTTTTTGGTAAATACCATGTTGGAACAAAAAGCATTTAAATCTTTTTTGACTGGCTTTTTAGGAGTGGGACTTTTGTGGCTGTTTATGGCCTGGCGTATTGATTACACCACCAATTCCATCTTAACCAACAAAATAGCAGCCCTTTTTCAGTTAGGAAATACTTACCTACTAATTTTTATTAGTTGCCTCCCTGGGGCTTTAACTGGAGGATTTTCAGCCTTAAGTGGCAAGCTCTTTCGTGATGTGTTTAAATCAAAAGTATCTGGAGAGGGAAGTTATTATTAAAATATTCTAAAAAAGAACTAACCTTAATAAAAACTAAAATAAACAGGATAAAATCCTGGCTCAGGAAGATCAATTTCCCTTAAAAATACATCACAGGATATAATCCAACAAGTGATGATAAAACTCCAACGATAGTCAGGGATACTTTTT
>NZ_SMMB01001034.1 GCF_009711365.1 Xanthovirga aplysinae
TTTTAGGATTCCTTAATCCCCTAATGCATTAAATAAAAAACCAGCTCTTTTAGAATTTCACCTTCCTTCATTCCACCACTGTTTACACCTTTCGATTTTAAATCGGCTTGTTGCAAATAGTGAATATTTGAAATTACTTTGGATAAGGGGTATTTCCTTGCTGCTCCCAAATAATCCCGCGCAAAATATGGGCTTACCCCTATGGCTTTTGCTACAGCCTTTTCAGATTTATCTCTGGAATGATGAATCAAAAGAATCTTATTAAAATAGGAAAAGAGAACCGCAATAATTGGAATTAAGGGATTATCCTTAGGGTTAGCTTTAAAATAATGAATGATTTGATTGGCTTTATAGACATCTCCGACACCAATAGCTCGTTGCAATTCAAAAATATTATATTCCTTACTAATCCCAACAAACTTTTGGACGATATGCTCATCAATCATTACCTTGGGTTGAACATTGATCAACATTTTGCCCATCTCATTGGCCAACCTTTCCAAATCATTTCCAATATTATCCGCCAGCATCTGATTTGCTTTCTCGGTAATCTTATGGCCTTTTTCTTTTAAAAAATTGGCAATCCAAGATGGTATCTGATTATCATATAATTTTTTGGTATTAACCAGGATCGCAAATTTGTCGATGGTTTTAGCCAATGACTTCCGTCCATCCAGTGTCTTGTGTTTATGACAAAAAACTAAAATTGTCGAGGGTAATGGGTTCTTTACATAATCTTCCAGTATTTTATACCCGGATTCCCTGTTCAAATCCTGTATTTCCTGCGCCTCCTTTACAATCACCACCTGGCGTTCGGCCATCATGGGAAACCTTCTGGCATTGGTAATAACCGCATTCATTTCTACATCTTTCCCATAGATTACCATCTGGTTAAACCCTTTATCCGCTTCAGGTAAAGCATTATTTTCGATAAAAGAAGAAATTAAATCAATATAGTAGGTTTCTTCTCCCTGTAAAAAATAGACTGGAGCATATTGATTTTCTTGCAAAGCGTTTAATACCACCTCTGCTGACTGAGCCATAGTAAAAAATTTAGGAATTTCTGAGGTGCTAAGTTAAAGAATTCGCCATCAAATAGAAATTTGCATCAAGCCTTTTAGGGAAGGTAATACGGAAGTCTTTTTTCTTGCATGTGGACGCATACTGCATAAAATCTCATTTAGCATATCAATTGCTTCCAATATATGTGGACCTTTGTTTAACATAACACATTCTGCCCTTTGAGACATAGCAGCATCAGTAATTTCGGCCCTTGATGGTTGACCTTTTTGAGCCAACCTTTCTAACACCTGTGTTGCCCATATATCAGGGATATGAGCCGCCTCACATAGTAGCAAAATTTCCTCTTGAATTTCAGCCAAACGATTCCATCCACATTCTACAGCCAAATCACCTCTGGCGATCATTACACCCACTATCGGACTACGCATAGCTGTTAATAGAATTGCAGGTAGGTGGCGGAAACCATCCATCGTTTCAATTTTCAAGCAAATTGGAAAATCGGTTTTTCCCAGATTTTTCAGTGTGGTTTGAAGGTCATATACGTCCTGGGGGCCATTCACAAAAGACATATTTACCACATCGGCATGTTCAATAATAAAAGCCAGATCTTTTTTATCCTTTTCCGTTAAGCCATTTAATCGCAAATGGCTGTCTGGAAAATTTATTCCTTTATCTGACCTTAAGCGGCTGCCATTGGTTTTAGCCAAGGTAATTCTAATAAGAAGATGCTCATCATTCACTTTTTCAACTATTCCCCCAATTTTACCGTCATCAATCAGCACTCTCTCCCCTACTTTTACGTGGGTATAAATCACTTCAGAAGGGCAGGAAATGCGCGCCAATCGAAACAAACGACCGGAAGAATCATATTCTGCAGGTCCCCCTTCAGCCTCAAACTTACTTAACTCCAACAAATCTCCAGCAAATAAGAATATTGATTGCTCTTTCCAAGGCAACTCACCTATTCTACCCACTTTTTCATTCTTTTCACCTCTAAAAATTTCCAAATTTTCCTGAACGAAAGTCTTTCTGTCTAAAAAAGCAACATAACCTTCTTCACCCTCATTATCGACCACTAACTTTCTAAATTTTCCCCTTACATCCATAAAATGTAGTATATCCCCAGTATTCAATCTTGCATTCTTTTCTGGTAAAAAAGGAAGTTTTATAACATCCCCTTGACGAGATTCACCAAACTCACTGCTTAAAAGTACTTTAATAGGGATTTTACCTTGTTGCTTTCTATCTTTTTTTGGAGAAAGTTTAAACGACTGCCTTCTTCTTGTAATGGGGCCTGTTCGTAGTTTCGGCCCCGCAAGATCAATGAACACGGTTACCTTTCGGTTACATTGCTTCTCAGCTTCTCTTATGTTTCTTATCATCTTTTCCCAAACCGCCTGATCATCATGAGCACAATTTATTCGTGCCACATCCATTCCAGAACTAATAAGCTGGACTGCAAAATCTCTATTCCATGCCACTTCAGTAGGAATTGTTACCATTATTCGAGCACGGCGTTCTTCTTGTGGGTTTCCTAACAATGAAAGAGTATGACCATTCAATAACTCCGCACCCTCTTCATAGCTTATAAAATCAAGAGGCTCATCCACAACAGGCTTCTTGTTTCTGATAAGAGAAAGGGTATGATCAAGACGAATAAGATTGGCCATTACATGCTTTTCCACCTGACCTAAACGAGAAACTCCAAGAGCACGTAATCCTTCTTGAAGACTCGAAAGGTCCACTTTTCTTAAAGCCAGGTAGTGAATTAAATTAATGGCACTCTTTCGAAAATTGGAATTAATCAAATCAATTTGTGGCCAAAAATCAGACTCCAATTCTCTTACATCGTTAATTATTTGTTCTACCTCTTCATGAATACGGTCAATATCGGGATAAAAAGTGCTCATTCTTTATCTTTCCCCTTATTATAAAACGTTTCCTTAAAAAAAATAATCCTAAAAAAATTGAGCAGCTTTCTATTACTATGTTGTATTTTAGGGGATCACTAATAATGAAAGATAAATAAATAATTAATCATTCGTGATGATTTGTGAATAATGAATACATACCATCTTATTTAATTATAATTTTTCATCACTTTCAAGTGGAATTCAACAACATGTAGATAAAAAAGAAATTAGATGACAGTTAAAAAGATCATTTCCCTATTTTCTTTACAAATACTTCTATTTACCTTGGTTTTGGCGCAAAATAATTCAATAAAAATTGCCAAACTACAGTATAATGGTGGTGGAGATTGGTATTCGAACAAAACCGCTCTTCCCAATTTGATTTCCTTTTGCAACCAAAATCTAAATATGAATCTTGCCCTGGAAGAGGAAGTAGTTTCCGTAGGTAGTCAAGAGTTATTTCTTTATCCATTTGTTTATCTCACAGGACATGGCAATGTGGTCTTTTCCGACCAAGAAGCAGAAAACCTAAGAAAATACCTCATTGCTGGTGGCTTTTTGCATATTGACGATAATTATGGACTGGATCAATTCATTCGTTTGGAAATGAAAAAAGTATTTCCTGAACTTGAGTTTGTTGAATTACCATTTGACCATCCCATATACCACCAAAAATTTAAATTCGAAAAGGGCCTACCCAAGGTGCACGAACATGACGGAAAAGCCCCCCAAGGTTTTGGATTAATTTATAAAGGAAGGCTGGTTTGTTTTTACTCCTATGAGTCGGATTTAGGTAACGGATGGGAAGACCAGAAAATCTATAATGATCCAGAGCCTATTCGTCAGCAAGCTTTAAAAATGGGAGCTAATATTTTGAGCTTTGCTTTTATTGGTGGGGATTAATTTATTCTTAAGAGAGAAATCTTTTCTTTTCCTGAGAATTAATACTTTTTAAAAGAACTTTTAACTAGATATTTAGTTTTACAACTAATTATTTGGTAAACCAACATTATTGCCATAAATTCCCTTATAGAAAATTATCCGGTGTACTAATGAAAGAACTAACTAGAGCAGAAGATCAAGTAATGCAGATTCTCTGGGAATTAGAAAAAGGTTTTGTAAAGGACATAATTGCCAAAATGCCTGCACCTAAACCTGCCTACAATACCGTCTCTACGATTATTCGTATTTTGGAGAAAAAAGGCTTTGTTGGACATAAGGCTTATGGCAAAACTCATGAATATTTCCCCCTTGTTCCAAAAGATCAATATAGAAGTTTTTTTCTTAAAAATTTCATGGGAAGCTATTTTGGAGGAAGTTTTGAAAGGCTTGTATCATTTTTTGCAAAAGACAACAATTTGGACATTCAAGAAATTGACCAAATTATGAGTCATATTAAAGGTGGATTAGAAAAAACCAAAGATAATAATGATGGTTAATTTCCTACTCACCTCCACCCTATGTTTACTTGTTTTTTTTATTTTTTACTTTCTGGGGCTAAGAAAAGAACAAACTTTTAATTTCAATAGAATATACCTTCTAGGAAGCATTTTTTTCAGCCTTATTCTTCCATTTATTCATATTCCAATATATCCCGCCCAACTCGGATTCGAAAAAGAAACAGAATACCTGGTCATTTTAAATCAGGTAAGCATCTCTGATAACTCCTCCCTCTCTTTTTTATACGGTTGGCCCAATTTCCTGCTTTTCATCTATGGTGTAGGTTTTCTTTATTTCGGCTTTAAAAACCTCACCCCATACTACCAACTTATAACCTTTATAAGACGAAGAAAAGGATTAGATAAAGGAGATTATACTATAATTCAAACGGACGGAAATTATCCTACATGTGCATTTTTCAATTATGTAATGTGGAATAATACCGCTAAAATAACACCGGAAGAAGCCAGGGAAATAGTAGAACATGAACTCGTCCATATTAAAGAAAAACATAGCTATGACATTCTTATCCTTCAACTTTTAAATGTCATCTTTTGGTTTAATCCCATTTTTAGATTCTATCAAAATGCACTGGAAGAGACCCATGAATACTTAGCAGACCTGAGAGTAATAAAGAAGTTTCCACCTGAGAACTATATAAATTTACTAGCACGGCAAATTATTCAGCAAATGGAAGTGAGAGCAGTTAATCATTTTCAAAAATCCAAAACCTTAAAACGGATTAAGATGATTAAAACAAAAAAAGCATCAAACTTGGGGTGGAATCATGTATTAACAATTTCCTTGACCTTTTCAGCTATTCTAATCGTCTCTTGTGAAGTACAGCAACTTCAAGGAGATGAACCCTCTCAAACTAACCTTAAAATCACTAAACCATCTACAATCACAGATGAAATCTTTACGATGGTTGAGCAACAGCCCCAACCTAAAATCGGATTAACTAATTTTTATAAAAAAATTTCCGAGAGCCTAAATTACCCTGAAAAAGCCCTTTCCAATAGGATTGAAGGGAGAGTATTTCTACAATTCGTTGTCAGTGAAGATGGAACCGTTGGCCAAATAAAAAGTCTAAAGGGTATCGGCTATGGTTGTGATGAAGAGGCCGTAAAAGTTTTAAAAAAGGTAAGTAAAGAAGTTAAATGGGAGCCAGGCCATCAAAAAGGACAAGCAGTAAAAGTAAAGATGGTTTTACCAATTATTTTCAAACTATAAAAGACTTCAAAATAAGAAAGGGTGAAAAAATATCTATCTCTAAAAATTTTCATTCTTTAGTTTTCACTCGACGTCAAATTAGGAAGCACAACATTGAAAGTACTGCCTACCCCCTCCTCTGAAGTTAACATAATTTTCCCTCCCAATTTCAATATCATTTCCTTAACGACATACAGTCCCAAACCTGATCCAGTGGATAGCTCGCTCCCCCTAAAAAACATATCAAATACCTTTCTCTGCAAGTTTTCAGGAATTCCCATACCATTATCCTCAAACTTTATCAGGCACTTTTCTTTATAAGATTGAATTGAAATTCGAACATAAGGATGATCTTTCCCCAAATCACCATATAATATTGCATTAGTTATCAAATTCGAAAAGATCACTTTAAGACGGTAAGGATCCGAATAAAAAGAAGACTGTATATCCATCTCCTTTCTTAAGGTTATTTTTTCCCCCTTTGGAATGACCTTTAGTTTTTCAAAAGTATCCCTTATTATCTCTGGAAAATTAATTTCTTCGACCTCAATTGCTATTCGGGTATTGCGGGAAAAATCTAAAACTGCCCCAACATAATTCTTCAAAGCCATCACACTATTTTCCATTTTCCGAACATAGAGCAACGCTTTGGGAATCTTCAAGTCATATTTCATGATATTAAGCAATCCCAAAACTGAAGAAATAGGAGCATTAATGTCATGTGAAATACTATAAACAAACTTATCTAATTCCTGATTAATCTTTTGAAGGTCTACATTTTTCGCCCTTAATTGGCGCTCAATCTCTTTCTGATAGGAAATATCTTGAAGAACCCCCATAACCTTATAGACCTCCTTTTTTAGATTAAAAAGAGGCTTTGCCCTAAAAATAAGGTGCTTTAACCCCGAAGGTGTTCGATACTTAATCACAACATTCTTAGGTTGAATCCCTTTCCTTAAGCTTTTAAAAAACCGAAAATATTTTTCCCTTGAATCTGGATGAACTAAATCTATTTTACTACCAAACCGAAAAGAACTTTGGTCTAATTTAAAGCCTAAAAATTCTTTCAATTCCTCAGATATCTCCACAGAATTACTTTGAGGGAAATAGGTCCAAGCATATAATTGAGCCATTTTTCCTGCCTCTTGAAGTCTAGTCTTATAATCTGTAATTTTCTCCAAAACCTTTTGCTTTTCTTTTACCTCTACAGATAAATTATGGGTTTGTA
>NZ_SMMB01001220.1 GCF_009711365.1 Xanthovirga aplysinae
TAATCTTTCCATAAATCTTAGATTTAAAATTCAACTAAAAGGTCTCACAGATTTTGCCTCCACAGGAAAAACAAAAGACAATGATTGAAATAAAATCTTTTACTTTTAATCCATTTATGGAGAATACCTATCTGCTCTTTGATGAAACCAAAGAATGTATAGTGGTAGACCCGGGTTGTTATGAAAATCATGAAAAACAGGAACTAACTGAATTCATCTCTAACAAAGAATTAAAAGTGGTTCAATTATTAAATACCCACTGTCATATTGATCATGTGTTAGGCAACCAATTTATTAAGGATACTTACGGTGTGGAATTGGCTATTCACCCTTCAGATACACCCACCCTAAAATCTGTAGAAGTTTATGCTCCTCAATATGGCTTTCCCAATTACCAAACGAACGTAGCTGAAAGCTTTCTTGAAGAAGGAAATAAGATCCGTTTTGGAAATTCAGAGTTGGAGATTCTATTTGTGCCCGGTCATGCTCCGGGTCATGTTGCCTTTTTTAACCAAAAACAACAGATGCTTGTAAGTGGAGATGTTCTATTCCAAAATAGTATTGGCAGAACTGATTTACCGGGTGGTGATTTTGATACTCTAATAAATAGTATACAACAAAAATTATTTCCTTTAGGAGATGAAATAACAGTATATGCTGGTCATGGTCCAACGACCACTATAGGTCATGAAAAACACCACAATCCATTTTGTGCTGTAAAATAAAAATATGGTCAATGGATTTATACCACCTGACCAAGTGGGGGAATAGCACTTAACAGTCAAACCCCAATCATTTGGCATATGGAATTTCCGTTTCCTAATCATCCATTTTTAATTACCATTTTAAATTTTTACTTATTTTGACCATAAAGAAACATATTCCAAATTTTATAACCTCACTTAACCTGCTTTGCGGATGCATAGGGGTGGTAGTTGTATTTAAGGGTTTTGATCTGCGCCACGCTACTTATTTAATCTGGATGGCTGCAATTTTTGACTTTTTGGATGGGTTAGTAGCCAGGGCCACTAAATCATTTTCAGCCATAGGTAAAGAATTAGATTCCTTAGCCGATATGGTAACATTTGGTGTTTTGCCTGCCGTTATTATGTTTACCCTGTTGGAAAGAGCCCAAACCCCTTCGTTGTTTCCTTATTTTGCTTTTTTATTGGCAGTATGTTCTGCCCTAAGATTGGCTAAATTTAATGTAGACGAACGCCAAAGCGAATCTTTTTATGGTTTACCTACACCAGCCAATGCCCTTTTCATTAGCGGGCTACCATTTCTAAGCTTAAACCATAGCCCTTTCCTTAAAGAATTTATCACCAACCCTTACAGCCTACTTTCCATCACCTTGGTTTTCAGCTATTTTATGGTAATGGATATGGAATTACTAGCACTAAAATTTAAAGATACCAGCTGGGCAAACAACAAAATGAAATATATCTTGGTAATCGCTTCAGTTTTCCTGTTTATTGTGCTTAAATTTGAAGCGATTCCATTGGTAATACTTTTGTACATACTATTATCTATTGTTGACAAATATCTTTTAAAATGAAATTCAGAGCAGAAATTGACATCATGCCATTAAAGGAAATACTTGATCCTCAAGGAAAAGCAGTAAAACTAGGATTGGTAAACCTAGGACTAAACCAGGTAGAAGATGTCAGAATCGGGAAACACATTAGCCTGGAACTGGAAGCTACCGATCAGGAAGAAGCAGAAGGAAAGGTGGAAACTGCTTGTAAAAAACTATTGGCCAATCTTATAATGGAAGGTTATACCTATAAGGTTACAGCACTTTGATGACTTTTTTCTTTAATTAAAAAATAAATCAAAAAAGGGGAGCAATAATTCGCTCCTCTTTTTTTTAATCCCGCTTTTAAGTAAATTAGACTTTTAGTTTTATTTCCATTATTAGGAGTCTTTTTGCTAAATAATCAAAAAACACCTTATTAGTTTCTACCCATGCCTTCCTATGATAGCCGGGATTTTCCACCTTTTGTTCTTGCACTTTTAGTGCTATTCGTCTATTTAACTTTTTCCTTTTCTGCAAAAGCCCAAGTAGTAAAAAGTTCTGTCCTTGCCAATGGGGACTGGTACAAAATTGCTGTCACCGAAAATGGCATTTACCAAATTGATTATGAATTCTTAAAATCAATGGGGATAAATGTAGATAAAGTTGATCCCAAAAAGATTAGTCTCTGGGGAAATGGTGGAAAAATGCTTCCCCAAAGAAATGATGTTGAACGCCCACAAGACCTATTGCAAAATGCCATTTTTTTGGAGGGAGAAGAAAATGGGAAATTTGACAATCAGGATTACCTTTTATTTTTTGGACAAGGACCGGATACCTATACTTTTGACCCAGAAGAAAACCAATTCTCCTTTCAGAAAAACATTTACAGTGACACCACTTTCTATTTTTTACATATAGGAAATGAAAATGGTTTACGTATACAAAAACAGGAAAATGCTGGAAATGATTTTCCAACTATTACTTCTTATGATGACTATATTTCGGACAAAAAGGAGAATATCAACTTTTTAAGGAGTTTAAGCGGAGGAGCAGGATCGGGACGAAAATGGTATAGCGAGGATTTTAGCAATGACCCTAATAAGATTTTCAATTTTAACGTAAGCGGAATATTATCCAATTCAAATCTCCAGTTATTTGTTTCCTTAGCAGCAAGAGCATATGATACCCCAGCGGCAATTGAACTAAGCCTTAATGGATACAATATGGAGGATATCGAAGTACCGGTTTTATCAAGTTATCGATATGCTTCAAAAGCAACCCAGTTAAAAAAATCCTTTAATATTGAGACAAATCAAATTAATATCAACGAAAATCAGCTTGATCTAAATATAAAACTCAACAGCAAAGGAGCAAGTAATACGGCTGTTTATCTTGATTATCTTTTTTTCCAATTCAAACGAAAAATACAACTATACGTAGATCAAACGATTTTTAGGTCTTTACAGCAAAACCAGAATCTTACTTCCACCTTTTTAATTGACAATGTAAATGCTAATAGCATGATTTGGGATATAAGTGACCCGGCAATACCCAAATTACAGGAATTCACTTTAAATGAGAGTCAGGGAAAATTTGGAACTTCAACAGAAGGATTTAAAGAGTTTATTGCTTTTAATCCGCAGAATTATAAGGTTCCCCTTTTTATTAAAAAAATAAGTAATCAAAACCTGCACGCCCAATCTCCACCTGACCTATTAATTGTAGTACATCCCCAATTCTGGTCGGAGGCAAAGCGATTAGCTAATTATCGGAGAAGCCATCAAGGCTTAAAGGTATTGATTGTTACTCCAGATCAGGTATACAATGAATTCTCATCTGGTTCCCAGGATATTACAGCCATAAGAGATTTTGTCAAATTTCTTTATGAGCAGGCCCCTGACACCGATGGGCTAAAATATTTATTACTTTTTGGGGATGCTTCTTATGATTTTAAAAATAGAATAGCTGAGTACTCTAATTTTGTTCCCACCTACGAATCCAGAGAATCCCTGCATCCTGTAAATTCCTACGCATCAGATGATTATTATGGATTTTTGGAAGCACATGAAGGCGAGTGGGTAGAAGAAAATTTGGGCCCGGAAGAAACACTGGATATAGGCATTGGTAGGTTTCCAATAAACACCCTTGAAGAAGCAAAATTAATGGTGGATAAAGTAATTGGCTATAGTTCCAATGAAAACAGCCTGGGGAAATGGAGAAACGATATTTATTTTGTGGCAGATGATGATGTTGAACACGGGAATAATATGTTTCAAGAAGATACAGAGTTCCTTACCAATATCATCGATACCAACTATCCCCAACTAAATGTTCATAAACTTTACCTGGATGCCTTTCCTCAGGTTTCTGGTCCTTCAGGCAGAACCTCTCCTGAATTAAATACTGCTTTAAATCAAGCAATTGAAAAGGGAGCCTTTATGGTCAATTACATTGGGCATGGGTCTGAAACTTTATGGTCAGATGAGAGAATACTGACCATTTCGATGATCATGGAATGGGAAAACATGATCCGTCTTCCAATTTTCGTCACAGCCACCTGTGAGTTTGGTCGTTATGATGATCCAGACCCTGCCAGAAAATCTGGCGCTGAGTTTTTATTAATGAACCCCAAAGGAGGAGCTGTTGCTACGGTTACTACTACTCGGCCAGTGGAGGCATTTTCAAATTTTCAATTAAGTACAGCCTTTTATTCAGCATTGGGTGAAGCCTTTAACCAAGGAAATATGCTTCTTGGGGATGTATTTCGAAAGGCAAAAAATAACAACCGCAATGATATTTCAAAACGAAGCTTTGCATTATTAGGAGATCCCTCTCTGCCTTTAGCTATTCCTTTTAACCAAATTAAATTAAAAACTATTAATAATTTTCCTATTGAAGAGGCCGATACTCTCAAGGCCCTAAAACAAGTCAGTATAAAGGGTGAGATTAACGATCAAAAAGGTAATAAATTAACTGATTTCCAGGGAATCCTTGATGCCTCAGTTTTTGACAAAAAAACCACATTATCTACTTTTGGTTTTGGCGATAATCCGGTGATGTACTATCAGGAACACAAAAATGCCCTTTTTCGTGGACAAGCAAGTATTCAGAATGGGGAATTTGAGTTTCAGTTTATTGTCCCCAAAAACATTGATTATCAATTAGGAAATGGGAAAATCAACCTCTATGCATCCCCAATTGAAGGGATAAATGATGCAGGAGGTGCTAATACAAGCATTTTGGTAGGTGGTAGTACAGATTCCCCGGCTGATAACACCCCTCCTGAGATGAGTATTTTCATGAATGACAGTTCCTTTGTAGAGGGGGCTATTACTGGACCTAATAGTTTATTGGTTGTTAAACTCTCTGATGAATCGGGCATAAACATCTCCTCAGCAGCTATTGGTCAAGACATTACAGCTACTCTTGATGGCACCCAAACTTTCATATTAAATGATTATTACCAAAGTGACATTGATACCTATAAAGAAGGTTGGGTACGCTACCCTTTAAATGGATTGGAAGAGGGGCATCATGAAATTAATGTAAAAGCCAGAGATATTCATGGAAATTCCACAGAGGGAAACATCGAATTTATTGTAGTAAAGGAAGGAGAATTGCTCATCAAAAATTTATACAATTTCCCAAATCCTTTTAGTAAAGAAACCAAATTTACCTTTGAACATAATATGGCAGGAAAAGACCTGAATGTGAAAATTGAAATCTTTGGGATGAATGGAACCAAAGTAACTTCAATTGAGCAAACGATATTCCAGAGCCCTGCTAATGTAAAAGAAATTAGTTGGAACGGACACAGACAATCTGGTGGGAAAGTCAACCGAGGAATTTACATCTATAAAATATCTGTGACAAACCTGGAAAACAACATAAAAAATCATGCATTCGGAAAACTGGTATTAATAAATTAGTATATTTACCTTAAAACAAACTATACTATGAATAAATCCGCTAAATATTTTTTCACCCTTAGTATTCTTTTTTTCTCCATAAATTTTGCTAGGGCCCAAAATCCTGACCCAATTAATCCCTCCGAAACTGCTGGGCAATATGGTGATCGGATTGTATCTACTGCAGTTCCTTTTTTGACAATTTCACCAACAGCAAGAGCTGCGGGAATGGGAGATGTTGGAGTGGCCACTTCAGCAGATGAAGCGTCCGCCCATTTCAATCCTGCGAAATATGCCTTTATTAAAAACCAGATAGGAGCTGCCGTATCTTATACTCCATGGTTAACGAGTTTGGGTATTAACGATATGGCATTATACTATTTATCAGGTTATAAAAGACTTGATAATGAACAAACCATTGCCTTTTCACTTAGGTATTTTAATTTAGGAGATATCCAATTCACAGATGATCAAGGAAACTTCCTAGATACCTATATGCCTAGGGAATTTGCTTTTGATGGGACTTATGCAAGAAAGCTTAGTGAAAGACTTAGTCTGGGGGTAAGCACAAGGTTCATCTATTCCAGCCTGTCTAGTGACATTTCTAGTGGCAACCCTAATACTAAAACAGGCATTACTGCAGCCGCAGATATTGGAGCTTATTATATAACTAATATTTCTGTAGGAAATGTACCCGCTGAATTATCCTTTGGTGGAGCAATTACCAATATAGGCGCAAAAATCACTTATTCGGATTCTGAAAGAAAAGATTTCATTCCTACCAACTTGAAACTTGGAACCGCTTATACTGCTCTACTTGATGATTTCAATAAATTAACCATTTCCATTGATGCAAATAAATTGTTAGTTCCTACTCCACCAATTTACGACATTGATACTGGAGAAATTGAAGAAGGAAAAGACCCTAACCGTCCATTACTTAGCGGAATATTTGGTTCCTTTGGAGATGCCCCAGGTGGTTTTGCAGAAGAAATGCAAGAAATAACTTTAGCAGGTGGAATAGAATATTGGTACAATGAATTGTTTTCTGCTAGAGCAGGTTATTTCTGGGAAAATGCCCAAAAAGGAAATAGAAAATATTTCACTTTAGGAATCGGCTTAAAATATCAAGTATTTGGTTTAGATGTAGCTTACTTGATTCCTCAGGAACAGGGAAACCCACTGGCAGAAACCTTACGCTTCACCCTTGGTTTTAACCTGGATAACCTAAAAAGTTCTGAAACTTCGGTAACAGACTAATTTAAAAGACCAAATTAAAAGCTCTTCTAAAAAGATGTGTTTAAATGGTTTCCATAACCTTTTTAAACACATCTTTTTTTATTTTTGCTATTATTTTCTTCAAACTCATTTCCCAAAATAGTCAAAGAAATGTTAAATAGAACAAAGGCTCCAGAAAAGCAGACTATAAAAGATATTAAACTGAAAGAAGTCAAAACTTCCTACCTCAGCAATGGAATTCCTTTACATTATTTAAATGCAGGAGATCAAAGCGTAGTCCGACTAGAAATAGCTTTTTCAGCCGGCAGTTGGCGAGAAGACAAGAATGGCATCTCTTATTTTGCAACAAATATGTTAAATGAGGGTACCAAAAAATATTCAGCGGAAGAAATTGCAAATTACATTGATCAATATGGAGCTTTTATCGATTTTGAACCTGGCATTGACTATACTTTTATTACCCTTTATTCTCTCAATAAATACCTGGAGAACCTCATACCCTTTCTCCAAGAACTTATCTCTGATTCCATTTTTCCGGAAGTAGAATTCAATTCCCTAAAAGAAATAAAAATACAAAACATCCGCATTAATCAGCAAAAAAACAATGTGGTAGCCACTCAAAGTTTTCGACAAACGCTTTTTGGTCCCGAACATCCTTATGGTAGAATTTTGGACGAAGAAGCGGCAGCCAAAATTGATAGGAATGATGCGATGAATTTTTATAAGGATTTTATGTCCAATAACTTTGAGCTAATCATTTCGGGAAATGTAACAAAGAAAGAAATTAATCTTATTGAGAAGGTTTTTGGACAAAAAACATTAAATCCAGTAAAACTAGGTTCCTTTCCAAGGATAATAAATACAAAAAAAGAACATCAACTGATTGAAAAAACAGAAAGTTTACAATCCTCCATTCGGGTAGGGAATCAATTGAACATATCTAAAGCTCACAAGGATTATGCTCCTTTAATGCTAGTAAATGAAATTTTAGGTGGTTATTTTGGCTCCCGATTGATGAGAAATATTCGAGAGGAAAAAGGTTATACATATGGGATACATTCAAATGTGGTCACTTTAAAGCATCAAGGATATTTCGTTATAGGAACAGATGTTAAAAAAGAATTTACTAAAAATACGATCAACGAAATATACAAGGAGATTGAAATACTGCAAACTGAACTTATAAAAGCCGAAGAACTAGAAACAGTCAAAAATTATATGTTAGGATCTTTTCTAGCCAGTATAAACACCCCTTTTGCTCTTACAGATAAATTCAAATCCATTTATTTTAATAACCTTAACTACGACTTTTATAAAAACTATATTCAATCTATTAAGGAAGTTGATGCGGAGACAATTCGTAGATTAGCCGGAAGATATTTGAATAAGGAAAGCATGTTGGAAGTGATTGTTGGAGGAATCTAAAAAACATTCAATAATTAGGCGTAAACTATTACAAAAAGACCATCCAAATAAATAGGAGTTATACACCTTAAATAATCATAGAACCTGAAATCAATAACATCCTTTTTCTAGGTCAAATTCTAAAAATAACATTCTTATTTGAGAGGATAATTGGAATAGGGATTATAAATTATAATCCCTATTACCTAATAAAAGGTAAAATTATATCCCTAGTTTACTTCCCCTACCATAAAGGTATAAGTTGAAACGATTGGTTTTCCCTCATTTGAAATCCCCTGAAGCTCTACAATATACTCTCCAACTTCATCTCCAGCATTGAATAACACCTGCGCTTTTCCTTCCGAATCAGTTGTTAACTCAGAGTTCCAATATCTTAAAGGCCCTAGATTAGGAATTTTATCGTTGGGATTTTCTTTTATCTCTTTAAAAGCATTTTCTTCTCTTCCCCCACTAAAGGAAAAACCGTCTATTTGTTTTATATAAGTTAGATCCTCATGACCAAAATTTCCACTTTTAGTTTTCACAGTTAGAATTCCATTTAAACCTGCTTGTCCATAAGAAGCTAAACTTTCGGATGAATTTAGCAATCTTACCTCTTCTATTTCTGCCGGATCCATTCCAGTAAAAAATTTAGGGTCAAAACTAGGCTTTCCATCAATAACAATTAATGGCTCCCCTTGAAATAAGATTTTATTATCCCAATCGTATAAATAAATCCTTCCCTGACCATTACTTTCTTTTTTAAATGATACACCCTCCAATATTTCAATTATTACCTCTCTCATGGTGTCAAAGGAAAAGTATTCATCCAAAACAAACTTTTTGTCGAAATCCTCTATAAATAAGTATTTTGGAGCAAGATTTTCACTATTATTATCTAACCCAAATGCCGTTTGCATCACTCTTCTTAATTTTGATTGGTTAATGTATTCTTCTATCTCTTTTGAGTAAGGTAGAGGTATATCATTTAAAAGCCCAGTAGAGGGAATTTTTTCATTTAAAGAAATCAATAAGTCCTTTTTATTGAGGTTGTCTTTTAATGGAAAAAAGAAGAGATTTTCTTTTCCTTGAAAATTAAATATAGGGAAGGAAAATTCACCTTCATTATCTGTAGAAAAATTATAGAGTTGAAAATTCCCCAAAATAGCCGCTGCAAACTCTTCCCCCTTAATTGGTCTCCCTGTTGATTTCTCTAAAACTTTTCCTTCCAAAGTGAGATAAGCCTGCCGCTTCCCAAAAGAAGGAGAAGGAATATTCTGATTTATTAATTTATCCACAGAAGTCTTTTCCCAAAGATGTACCAACATTTGAGGATCCAGATTACCAGAAACCTTGTTTTTATCTTTTAGAGATACTTTTGCTCTCTTTCCATTTTTTGATTGAAAAGCATTAAAAAGTAAAAAATCCTGAATATTAGAGACATCACCCCAAGGATTGTTTAACGATTGCTTCTTTCTAACTCTCAAGGATAAATTACCTTTTACAGGTATACCCTTAGCATCTTGAATCAATAGGCTTAATTTTATGTTCTCTCCCCTCCCATAAGTCGTTTTGTCTGTGGTCATACCAACACTGCCTCCCTTTGACTCAAGCAGTACTCCATTGGAAGCTTTTAAAATCCCCTTCAAATCAAAAATATCTATTTGGATAATTCCTTCAGGTAGGTCTTTGCTTGGAATCTTAAAAGAAAGGTTTCCCCCTAAAATGGTATTTACAGATTGGTGTAAAACTCCTTCTTTTGACCTGAGAACAAGAATAACTTTTTCTGGTCCTTGTTTATTGGAAGAAATTCTTAAAGCAATCTCATCATTAATTGAAGTAGATGTGTGTACAACTATTCCCTCTTTTACTATAGGAGGTAAGGGAAATTTTTCCACTCCTCCTTTAGGATTTGAAATAACTACATGATAATTTTTATTTTCTTGGGGTCTTAGAGCAAATTTTCCCTCACCAGGGGAGGTGATACTTAATCTACCTGAAAGTCTGCCTTCTTGATCTCTTATTTCTCCATTTATATTTACCCCCTTACCATTTTCATTATAAGCCTTAAAGGCCACAATAGATCGGATTCCTTCTACTAGTTGTCCCCCTACAGGATAAAATTCTAGAAAAATTTCTTCTTTATCAGTGGGAG
The DNA here is from genome assembly GCF_009711365.1 of Xanthovirga aplysinae. Taxonomy (GTDB): domain Bacteria; phylum Bacteroidota; class Bacteroidia; order Cytophagales; family Cyclobacteriaceae; genus Xanthovirga; species Xanthovirga aplysinae. Next base: position 10,226 of record NZ_SMMB01001220.1, read on the forward strand.
GGGAATTTTCTGAAGTTCCTTTATTATCCAAGCTGTAAATTGGTACTTGCTGAGAAAAACCAGAGTTATTAAAATTTCTCATCCAGCTAGTAAACGCTCTAACGGTATAAACTCCTTCATTTAAATCTTCAGGCAAAAGAAATTTCCCATTAGCAACCCCTCCTTCAAGTTTAACCTTATGTGATAAAACTCTTTCTCCTTGGGGAGATAATATTTCAACATTTAATAAATTATCATATTGCAATAAAGCATGAGAAATACCATCTAAGAAAAAGGCTTTATATGACAATTGGTCCCCTGTAACAAAGTAGGGTTGATTTAACTCCAAATAAATTAATTCCGGCCTTGTGGAAAAAATGTATTCGTCAAAGGCTTTCTGAAAATCAATCCCATTTTCAGATTGTAAATTTCCTTGGGCAAAAACTCCTAGTTTAGCAGTTACTGCAACTAGAAAAAAAAGTATCTTAACTCCTATTTTATTCATATTCAAACTAAAAAGCTATTAATTAATTCCTAATAAAGCAGAAATATAACTAGTAAAAATTTTTCATTCATGTCAACTTGGAAGACCAATAGACTAAACAAAAATGTAAATAAATAAATAATTACCTACCTGAAAACTAATTCTTTTTTTTGGGTTACTCCAGAAACACCGAAATAACCTAATACCAGCTCACCTTCATTTTGTAAGCTTTTTATATTACTCTGAATTTGATTGGGAGTGGCGGTCAAAATCCCACCTGCAATTTGATTTTGTTTCTTTAGCTCTTTCAACTGCTCATGGACTTCAGTGCTAATTGACTGCACCTCGGCTATAAATTCAAAATTTTCTACTACTCCAATTGAATTGGGAAGAAAAACAACTTCAAAATCTACTAATTAATCACCTGTTAATTGCCCTGATTGAATTAAGGTAATATTACTGTACCTTCTTTCCTTATTCTTCCAATAAGTTGAATTAGCTGGACTCAATCCATTTAACATCCATTTGACTTGATAATAATTATTGGAGGATGTTTCTTCACCCAGTTTTAATGAAAACTTTTTTCCTTCCTGATCTACAAAAAATCCATTATCACTAAACATTTCCTTTTTTGCAAAATGATCTACTTTTATCCTCAAAAGATCCATAGATGGTTCTAACTTTTGAGGAAGAGAGCTGTATTTCCTTCCATCGGCTAGTTTAATATTCAAAGTATAGGTTCTCCCTATCTTACCTCTAAAATCCTTTGGAGTAGCATAATAATTTGTTTTATAGGGCTCTAAGAGGATCCGATTTCCTAAATCATCTTCTAAGTGAATTTTCGCTGATAATTTGTAAGACTTTGAGACAATTCCATCATCATATTGTAAAGGCCTACTTAATTCAATTATGTGAGGCCCCGGGAGATTAGTAATACCTCCATTTACCACCAAATAAGAGGTGGGCTCCTCTGGGGAAAGCTCCATTGGACTAATACATTGACCCACACACCCTAGTATAGCAATATGAATGATTATTAGTAAATATTTCCTATTAATAAAAATCATCATTAAAAACCTCACTTTATGAATTAAGAACCCGAAAAGCAATATCATACTCCTTCAAATATTCCTCGGTTAAGCTTCCCCCCCAAACACTCCCCATACTTCTACTGAGAGGTTTTTACTAATATTTTCTTCCTATTAACAAATTCTTTTATCTCCGATACAGCTGAAACACCGAAGTAGCCTAGTACCAACTCATTCTCGTCCCTTATGTTACGAACATTTCCCCGAAGTTGGACTGGAGTGCTTGTCATAACTCCCCCTGTAAATTCATTTTGTTGTTTTAGTTGCTCCAAAAGGTCAAAATTTTCCTTACTTAAGGAATGAACTTCCCCAATAAATTCAAAACTTTCAAAGAATTCAGGCTTATTTTCATCCTCCCCTTCTTCCAACACAACTATGGGCACAGGAATAAAAGCAATTTCATTGGCTTGTAATTCTTCTTCGGTCAAGTTATTTATATCCAATAAATTAATATACCGATTTGTCACTTCATAATCCTTCCAGTAGTAAGGCTCATCAACATGATCTATACCATTCAATCTCCATTTGATTTGAAAATAGTTCGTAGGAGCAGAAGCCCCCTTAAGGCTTATAGTAAAACTCGTCCCCGTTTCCTCGTAAAAAATTCCATGTTCACTATAAAGCTCTCTTTTATCATAAATCACCACTTTCATA
>NZ_SMMB01001009.1 GCF_009711365.1 Xanthovirga aplysinae
AATACGGTCAATTTCAGCCAACCCTTGACGGGATTTCTTATAAGTAAAGCTTCCCTCATCTCCCAATAGGGATAAAACCAAACCATGCTTCACCTTAAAAACTTGACTTTCATTTAAAGCTAGCCAACAAATGGCTCCAATGGTTCCAGGAATAAACAAAAATCTATAGGAATATCTAAGGTCAAGATTCATTAAATACTTTGCCAGAAAAGTGGAAATGGCTATTCCCGAAAGGTTATCATTACATAACGAGGGATGGCAAACATGACAAGAAATTAAAACTTCATCTTCTAATTCACCCTTAATTAAATATTCCCCATAGGTCAAATGTCCATTTTCAAGAGTAGAGTCTATATAAACTTCATAACAATCCTCCTTAAAAGTTAGATATTGGTTATAACTCAAACAAAAACCCCAGTTTTCATGATGGTAGGAAGTACGGTAAGGTACCCATTCGGGGTGTTCAGGAAGGGTAAATAAATGCTCTTTTAGTTCCTCTAAATCCAAATGTTTGTGAATAGGTATACTATAATTTAAAATATGCAAATTGGAATCTTTAAAATCCAATACCTTTTCACCTTTTGAGTTTTTTATCCAGGCATCTTTAATATTCCACTCTCTTGGAACTTTCCAATCAAATGCCCGAGTTCCAGATGGAACTTCATTCATAGTTAGGGGAATGTGTTTTTTAACTCTTCTTAAAGTTTCCCGAACACCATTTCCAGTAATACTTCTACAAATAGGATAAAGCTCAGAAATAAAATCATATAATTCTTTTCCTATTTCATTGGCGGTAAAATCTATTTGCATATGAAAATCTTTATAGGTTTCAGATTGACAAAAAAATAGAAATGATTACACCCTAAACAAGTAGGAAAATCACTGTCTGCACATTGTGTTAACTAACTCTAATAGGAATTCTTTATTTGTATCTTAAAATCTATACACAAGCCTCCTAACTTTTTCAGCCAATTGAGGGTGTTTCTCAATTCTTTTTCGAACAATATTTTGAAGAATATATAAATTACCTTTGAAAGTATTGACTTCCAAATATTGGTAAACCGGCATTTCTATGTCCGACCAATCCTTTTTATAATCATGTTCGCCTAAGGTAAAATCGAAAATTTCCAATCCTATGTTACAGCTCCATTCCATTAAATATTCCATCAATAACCGTCCCGCGGAATACACCCTCCACTTCCCCCCTGTATGCACAGGCATTAAAATGTAAAATCGATTTTTCCAAACCATTCCCCAATGAGCAGAAATTATTTCATCTCCACAGATCAAAGCGGATAAGTGTATTTTTCCTTTTGGTATCAAAGCATTTGCAGCTTGATGATAAAAATTCCGATACCCTTCAATTTCAAGGAAGTCATACCAGCCCGATTCTCGATGTCTTTTTCTTTTTAAATCGATCATATAGGATGTTATGTCCTTGATTTCCTGCGCTGTTTTCGCCTGGACAAAACGTAAAGGACCAATCTTCTCCAATCTTTTGAGCTTTCTACGGGAATCGCCCCGCTTCTTACTATTTCTTTTCCTTGAAAAAAAGGTTTCCCAGTTTTCGTCCAGTTGAGCGGCATAACTAATCTCCTGATATTTTTTCCCCAAATACAAAAATGGATTTGGCCATTTACCCACCACAGTAGGTTGTACCACAAAATGTATGACATCGAAGGTTGGAAGCTTTTGTTTTATTTCATTCCAAATATTTATAAACAAAGTTTTATTTAGTTTTTCCAAAAAGGAAGACGTACAAAGAGGCGCATTATATTCAGCCAATCTTCCACCTAACCAAAAGAGTTTCAGACTACCCAAAATTTTTTCAATACCCAAAGGTAAAATCATCTCTACCTTTTGATTATTATTAAAAACAGTGACAATACACAACTGGATATCTTTATGATGACCAACATGCTTGTACCAATTTTCCAACCAATCATAAGTTTGGAAAATGTAACCTTCCGCCTCCTCTTCAAGACTTTTCCAGAAACATTTAGCTTCTGAAAAACTTCTATAAATTTCAATATTGGATATACCTATCGCATTCCCTATCATTTTAACAGGCTTCAAACAGTACTTAAAAATTCCTTTTCAATTAGACGTATTTGGAAATAAACTCTAAACTTTAATAAGCCACCTTATACTTCCATACCCAAAAATTCCTCTTTTAAGAAGGGGTAAGATTTGTCCTTATTAGAAATAATTGAAACCTCTAGAGGCCATTTTATTGCAAGCCGAGGATCGTTATACCTAATTCCTCTTTCAAACAAGATATTTTGGGAGTTGCTGTGATGATAAATTAGGTGGGTATCATCTTCCAAGGTTTGAAAACCATGAGCAAAACCTTCCGGCAGGTAAATCATTTTCATGTTTTCCTCTGCCAACTCTAGGCAAAGAAATTGAAGAAAAGTAGGTGAATTCCTACGGATATCAATAATTACATCAAAGGCCTTCCCCTTTACACACCTAATCAATTTTATCTCGCTTTTAGGACTTAGTTGGTAATGTAAACCTCGAATTGTCCCCTTCTGAAGAGTAATAGAATGGTTAAACTGCACAAAATCCTTTTTATGTCCTATTTGCTTAAACTCCTCTTTACAAAAGGTTCGAGCAAAAAGTCCTCTTTCATCCTCAAAGGGTTCCAAACTGATAACATAAGCCCCTTTTAACTTAGTCTCGAGAAATTTCATTGCACAACACTTAATTCTTCATTAATAAGTCCCTCTTTTTTTAGAGAGTTAATGACATTTAATCGTATCAAATTGGATTGTCTAAAATTTTTGTCCTGAAAGCCCATCTTCCCTAGCCCCTCAACTAATTCCCGAATGGTAGATTTCAGATTCCATTCAGGTTGATGATCCGGAGCCAACTTTTTAAAAAACCCAAAATCAACTTTATAGGATCTTTTGTCAGGGGCTGCCTCTGGATTTATATAAATGGATACTTTTGGTAAAATTTGTTGAATTTCATGAGCTATTTGCTTTACCTGATAATTCCATTCATTACTTCCTGTATTCACTAAAAGAAAATTCCCTCCCTCATCCATAGCCTTTCGTTTTATCCCCCAAATCATTGCTCTTGCCATATCTTTCACATGGATAAGTGGCCTCCAGGGTGTTCCATCACTTAAAATATTAATTTGGTTGTTACCTATCGCTGAGGCCACAAAATCATTGGCAACCAAATCCAATCTAAGCCGATCGCTAAATCCACAGGCAGTAGCAAAGCGAAAACAACTGACCTTAAAATTGTCATCTGCTAATTGGGCCAGAGCATTTTCCGAAAGCACCTTTGAACGAGCGTAAGCTGTAAGGGGATTAAGGGTGGAAGTTTCCTTCCTAGCTTCATTTTCCGCATAACCATAAACACTACAACTAGAGGCAAATACAAAAGCCCTTACTCCTGCTTTTTTGGCCTTTTCAGCTATTCTTTTTGTAGCTTCAAAGTTTATTTCAAGAGTAGCTTCTTCATACTTGTTTCCCATTGGATCATTAGAAATAGCGGCTAAATGAATTAAGGCATCCACTCCCTCCAAAATTTGATCGGGAAATTCTCTTACATCCCCATAATACTGCATATTCAGCAAATTATCAGGAGTTAAATTGGGATTAGTAATATGCTTGGCAAAATAGCCTATATCAAACCCAATCAGTTTACTTTTAGGAAAAGATTGTCTTAGGTATTTTACCAAAACTGACCCTACATAGCCAAGGTTGCCGGTTATCAATATGTTCATTAGTGAAAATTAATTTATCAAGATGAAGAGCAGGTGTTCTAGAGGAATAAAATTGAAATAACTAGGTGATCTGGAATGAAGATCAGGAAATGAGGGTATCCTTCTCAGGATCTTTTAAAACACTATTTTTCGGACATGAAAGGCTTCAGAATATTTCTGTTCATTTGCGGACTCCAGCCCCCTTATTCGCATAAGAGAAAGAAATGTTTCTCTGTCAAACCAATGTTTGTTAAACTGGGTCCCAAAATATTCCAATAGGTAATCGATTTTCTCTTCCATTAATGTTTCGTTCAAATGAACAAAACAATTAGGTTTATCCAAATCCCCATCATATTTGGGAATTTCGTACTCCAAAATAAGATGATTTCGAAAGGTATTCCAGGTGAGTTCTGAAATTAGCCGATGATCTTGGTGCAGATCATTCCTAAAATGAGTAAAAATAAGATCAGGCTGAGATTCATTCTTTATCTCTTCAAAATATTGTTTCACCTCAGCTAGTTGAGAAGGAAGGAAGCCATCCTTAAAGCTCTTGATATTAATTTCTCTTTCATTTACTTCCTGAAGAAACTTCTTTGCCGATTTTTTTGCTTCTAATTCTCTTTCCTTATTAGAGGTAAAAACCACCCATCTAACAGATTTCACTCTTCCTTCCTTTATTAATTTGAGTATGGTTCCGCCACAACCAATTTCAATATCATCACAATGAGCTCCTAAACAAAGAAGATTTCTACCTTTTGTGGTTTTGTTAGCAAAATCTAATCTTAACATAAAACTACAGTGACAATGATTTAATAAAGGGTAGTTTTCTTTCTATTTGGAAACTTTTCTCTTCTTTGATTCCAACATTCCCAAGGAGGATTCTCTGATTCATGTAATTTATCTAAAAGTTGTTTATCTTTAAAGGTATCCATACACGCCCAGAAATCTTTAAACTTGTAAGCATAGAGCTTTTCCTTTTGTATTAATCTTTGGAATGGTTCCTCCACCAGATCTTCCCCCTCATTGATATAATCGAAAAATTCTTTCCGAAAAATAAAATATCCCGTATTGATCCATACGCCTGCATTTCTAATGCTTGTAAATCGGTCAACTCCATTTTTTTCTTTAAAGGTCACCACATGAAAGCTTTGCTTTGGCTGGTAGGCAGAGAAAGCAGCCACTGTATCCTCTTTTTTAAATTCTTCAATCATATCCGGAAGGTGCAAATTGGAAAGCCCATCGGTATAATTGGCCAAAAACATTTCCTCTCCCTCCAAGTATGGTTTAACTGCCAATAATCGCTGGCCAACATTGGAATTTAAACCAGTATGGATAAAGGTTATTTTCCAATCATGAATATCCTTATTCAACAACCTCAAGTCTCTTCCACCTTCGGAATACACAAAATCATTAGAAAGGTATTCATCATAATTCACAAAATAATCCTTAATCATATCACCCTTGTATCCAAGGCATAAAATAAATTCCTTATGACCATAATGGGCATAATACTTCATAACATTCCATAAAATTGGCCGATAACCAACCTTCACCATAGGTTTTGGTATTTTTTCAGAATAGTCCCTGAGCCTCATCCCTAGTCCACCACAAAACAAAACTACTTTCATACTAATTGAGTTTTAAAGTCATTTTTAATTTATTTGAAAAGAATTGATTGTTCTGATAAATTCATGAATAAACGGTGGTTTCAGGAATTGGCACCACAAATTCTCCTCCCCAATCTTTAATAAAATCCATTTGCTTCATTATTTCATTCTTTAGATTCCAAGGCAGTATCAACACATAATCTGGTTTAGTTTTCTGAATATATTCAGGGGACAAAACAGGTATTCGAGAACCTGGAAGAAAATTCCCTTGTTTATGGGGACTTCGATCTACCGTATAATCGATAAAATCCGTTTTAATTCCACAGTAATTAAGTAATGTATTACCTTTTCCAGGAGCCCCATAAGCTGCAATAGTTTTTCCTTTTTTCTTGGCAGAGATTAAGAACTCCAACAGCTTTCTTTTTGTCTCTTTTACCCTTTCTCCAAAGGATAAATAAAAGGACGGATCCATTAACCCTCTCGAAGTTTCTCTTTCTTTTAGGTCTTTCACTTTGGGAGCAATCTCCCTGGAGGAATCCTCCTTATGTTTGACAAAAATTCTCAAAGATCCTCCATGAGTTGGAAGCTCCTCTACATCATATACACATAATCCATGAGCAGCAAATATTTTTTCAACAGTAATGAAGGATAAATAGGAAAAGTGTTCATGATAAATAGTATCAAATTGATTTCCGTCTATTAACTGTAGAAGATGAGGAAACTCCAAAGTAATCACACCCCGCTTCTCTAAAAGGATTTTCATCCCCCCAACAAAATCATTAATATCTGGGACATGTGCCAAAACATTATTGGCCATTAATAAATCTGCCATACCATATTTCGTAGACATCTCCTTGGCTGTCTGTTTACCGAAAAATCTCATCTCTGTCCTAATGCCTTTTTTTTGGGCAAATTCTGCCACATTTTTGGCGGGCTCTATTCCCAGGACAGGAATACCCTCTTTGTGAAAATATTGTAATAAATATCCATCATTGCTTGCCACTTCTATCGCCAGATGCTCTGAAGTTAAGCCCAAATGACCTATGATGAACTCTGCATAATCTTGTGCATGTTGAAGCCAACTATCCGAATAAGAGGAGAAATAAGTATAATCAGAGAAAATATTGGATGGGCTGACATACTCCTCAAGTTGCACTAAGAAACAGTTGGTACATACTTTGGCATGCAAGGGATAATAGGCTTCCATTTGATTGATC
>NZ_SMMB01000966.1 GCF_009711365.1 Xanthovirga aplysinae
ACGATGGATTGATTAAACTAATTTTGGAGATTTATTCCTCTTTTCAAATCTTTTAGGGATGGATTTTTCTTTACTATAAAAATATTTTCATTCTATCACATTAAAAACCAAAATCTCAATATTAAGCAAAAGACCATACCATCGCATTTTACTTCCTGATAATCAAGGCCGGAAACGATATCATCTTCTAAACCTAAAAAACCTGGTTATATAAACCCTAAAAAAATTCATATCTCGAAGAAAAAGAAAACAAAAAAGTATATATGAAGTAAAAAAACAAAACGTTATCATGAAGGAATAGTCCTTTCTACCTTGAGGGAGAAAAAAGCCCTAAAAGAAGAATACGATCAAAAGAGGACAAAATATCCTCCCAAAATTTTAGTCGTAAAAATAGAAAGGGTATAAATTTTGGCATAGAAATGGAAATAAAACAAATTCAGATAAATCTTGTAGAAAGGATGGTAAAAGGTTAAATCAATTCTAATCAGATAAAAAATTTTTAGTTCTTTTTCCTGAATTTGATTCATAAATTATTATTATTTTCAATAAATTTTTAAAGAAAAAATATAGTATGCAACAATATAGCATTTTGTGGGCCGACGATGAGATAGATTTACTTAAACCTCACATATTATTTTTAGAAAAGAAGGGATATCAGGTTACTCCAGTTAATAGTGGATCTGATGCCCTCGAAGAGTGTGAAGCCAATTACTACGATGTAGTATTTTTGGATGAAAACATGCCTGGAATGAGTGGTTTGGAAACCCTAACGCAGATTAAATCTGCATGGCCCAACCTTCCTGTGGTAATGATCACAAAAAGTGAGGAAGAACATATTATGGAAGAAGCTATTGGGGCCAAAATATCTGATTACCTCATTAAGCCTCTAAACCCTAATCAAATTCTTTTATCTGTCAAAAAGATCTTAGATAATAAACGGTTGATTACCGAGAAAACCAACTTAGGCTATCAACAGGATTTCAGGAATATCAGCATGGCTTATAATGAGCACATGGACTATGAAGAGTGGGCCGAAGTGTATAAAAAGCTTATATACTGGGAGTTAGAGATAGACGCCACCGACAACAAAAGTATGTCTGAAGTCCTTGAAATGCAGAAAGATGAAGCCAATTCCAATTTTGTCAAATTTATCAAAGATAATTACGAAGACTGGTTAAATGAGCCTAATATAGACAAACCTCTATTGTCTCATCAGATTATGAAAGAAAAAGTTTTTCCCTACATTGAGGAGGGAGATCCATTGTTCTTCATCGTTATTGATAATTTACGTTTCGACCAGTGGAAAATTCTAGAGCCCATTATTTCTGAATATTTCACCGTAGAAGATGAGTCCTCCTATTTTTCCATCTTACCTACTACTACGGCATACGCCAGAAATGCCATTTTTTCTGGGCTTCTGCCTCTTGAAATGTCCAAACGACATCCAAATTTATGGGTAGGTGAAGATCAAGAAGGGGGTAAAAACAATAATGAATTTGAGTTTTTAAAAGAACAATTGAAACGAAACCGGCTGAACATTAAAGCATCTTATAATAAAATCACTCAAGTACAACAGGGCCGTAACTTAGTGGACAACTTCAACAATCTAATGTCCAACGATTTAAATGTGATCGTGTATAATTTTGTGGACATGTTATCACATGCCCGTACAGACCTGGAGATGATACGGGAACTGGCTCCTGATGAATCTGCTTATCGCTCCATTACAAAATCATGGTTTATGCACTCCCCATTGATCGAAACCCTAAGAAAGATTTCTGAAAAGGGAGGGCGAGTTATACTTACCACCGACCACGGAACAATACGGGTAAGGCATCCATTTAAAATAATTGGGGACAGAAACACCAACACTAATTTACGGTATAAACAAGGAAAAAATCTTGGTTTCGAAGAGCGTGATGTGTATGTAAGCCGTAAACCGGAACTTTTACATCTTCCAAAAGTAAACATATCAACAGCCTATGTTTTTGCGACCGAAGATAGGTTTTTTGCTTATCCAAATAATTATAATTACTATGTGAATTATTATAAAGGAACCTTCCAACATGGAGGAATATCTTTAGAAGAGGTAATTATTCCAATTATTTCGCTAAATTCGAAGAATGGCTGATAAGATTATTGAGAAGTTGGAGATCATTTGTCATGACCTGGAAGGTCTAAAACAAATCGCTGAAAAAATAATTTCCTTTGCAGGAACAGAAAAAATCTGGTTGCTGGAAGGAGAAATGGGAGCTGGTAAAACCACTATGGTGAAAGCTATTTGTGATGCTTTTGAAGTGAGAGACAACGTGCATAGTCCTACTTTTTCATTGGTAAATGAATACAGCAATGAAAAAGAAGAGCTTTTTTACCATTTCGATTTTTACAGAATTAAGGATGAAACTGAAGCCATGGACATTGGTTGTGAAGAGTATTTTTACTCTGGAAACTTTTGCTTTATTGAATGGTCATCAAAGATACCATCTTTAATTCCTGAGCAATACCTTTGGATCAATATTGAAGCCCAGGAAAATAATTCCCGAAAAATTCACCTGGTACGCTATGAGTAGTAAGCGATATTCTTCAGAAATTGAAGCCTTAGCAAAAGAAGGGAGCCTGTATCCACAGGAATCCCTACTTAAAACCCGAAAAGATAGACAATCTTTATTTATAGGCATTCCACGGGAAATCCAATGGCAAGAGAATCGTATTGCCTTAACACCTGGAGCTGTTGAAGTTTTAGTAAGTAACGGCCACGAAATTTGGGTAGAAACAGAGGCTGGGTTAAAATCCAACTATTCAGATAAAGATTTTAGCGATGCCGGTGCAAAAATTGTTTATTCCTCTAAAGAAGTATATCAGGCAGACATTGTCATTAAAGTAGAGCCTCCTGTATTTAGCGAGATCAACTATTTAAAACCAGGAGGCACCCTTATTTCAGCCATTCAGCTAGGTAACCAAAGCCCCGAATACATACATGCTCTTAATGAAAGGAAAATCACTGCCATCGCCTTCGAATTATTAGAAAATAAGGTGGGAGAACTTCCTGTGGTTCGTGCTATGAGTGAAATTGCAGGAAGTACTGTGACATTAATTGCAGCGGAATACCTCAGTAGTGTCCGGGGCGGGCAAGGTATTTTACTAGGAGAAATAACCGGAGTTCCACCTGCAAAAGTAATGATCTTGGGAGCAGGAACGGTGGCAGAATATGCAGCAAGAGCGGCTATCGGACTTGGAGCGCAGATTCAAATATATGACACCCATATTTACAAACTTCGTCGGATAAAACATGTCCTAAACCAACAAGTACATACAGCAGCTATTAATTCGGTCACCTTAACAGAAGAATTAAAGTCAACAGATGTATTAATCGGTGCTATTCGTCCGGAAAAAGGAAGAAACCGCTGTGTTGTTACGGAGGAAATGGTTTCCCAAATGAAACCCAATTCAGTAATTATTGATGTGAGTATTGACCAAGGGGGATGTATTGAAACTTCAGTCCCTACAACCCATAACAATCCTGTTTACAAGCGCTTTGATGTAATCCATTACTGCGTTCCCAACATTCCCTCAAGAGTGGCACGAACCGCAACCACCGCACTTAGCAATACCTTTACCTCCACTATGTTACATATCTCAGAAACAGGAGGGATAGAAAACATGATTCTCACCAATCAAGGATTTATGAAAGGAGTGTACACATTTAAGGGTAGTCTCACAAATGCCTCTATTGCTCAAAAATTCAACCTAAAATACAAAGATCTTAATTTATTAATGGCGGCAAGATTTTAAAGATTAATAACCACTTAATCACCAGTCACCGTAGCTCAACAATTAACACATAATCTGCTTCCAAAGCTCTTTTTGCCTTAGGGTTTTTAAGAAAAACCTCAACCATATATTCACCACTTTCTTTTAATTTACCCTTCCATTTTCGCTTGGGGTATAAAGGCAAAGATTTTCTGGACTCCCCCTCTATACGATATACATCCATAATGGCGTCTTTTTCAAAAGATTCCAATTGCACCCTCAATTGCTGGTAAGCTTTAGCAGAAAATAAATAACGGTCTTTTTGGAAACCTTTCAGATGCCCTTCTTCCCGCATTCTGGTAGCATTATAGGAAAAATGAAATCGTTTCCCAGTATAGGGGCTCTTTTGTTGGATCGAAACCTTATCCTCCAAAGTGGAGGAATTAGGTTTTTTTGAATTACAGCTAAAAAGAAGAAGAAAAGTAAAAAATAAAATAGCCAAATTTTTCATGACTTATTCCTCTTGAGAAGTTTCGCCCTATGGAAAATGAACCTGTTTAACTTCAAACACAGGTGAATGTCTACTTGGTTTCTTTTGCTCTCAAAAAGATAAGCTAAAAAATTTAAGAAATCAGAATGGATGTCTCCTCACCTTTAACTAAAAAAACAGGAAATCCCATTTTCATAAGAAGATTGAAAACTAGGTGAAAGACATAAAATTCATGTCTCTAATTTCCTTTCCCCTCTCTATTTCTTTTACTTCCTGCATAAAGCTCATATGACAAAAGACGACAATCGATACGGGCATTGTAAAATTCCATACGCCTTTTAGGTTTTAACCCCACTCGTTTGGCCAAATCCAAATTACCAGTAAATATATATCCCGTATAACCAGCACATTTTTGTTTAAAAAAGTCACCAATTGCCTGATAAGTATCTTTCAATTCCTCCAACTCACCTAATCTTTCTCCATATTCCGGATTAAGCATAACCACACCCCCACCCTCAGGCACAGGAGTTTCCCTGAAATCACAATGGACAAATTCAATTAAATGGTCCACACCAGCAGCCCTGGCATTTGTTTTAGCTGCTTTTATAGCTTCGGCATTAATATCGGAGGCAATAATCTTACCTGGAATGCTGTCTTTCTCCTTTAATTCGGCCAAGCGAAAAACAGGTTCAAAATACTCCTCTTTGTAGCCTTTTATGTGCATAAAACCAAAATTATTCCTAAACAAACCAGGAGCTGTCTGGCAAGCCATTAATGCCGCTTCAATTGCCAATGTTCCACTACCACACATGGGGTTAATAAAATTAGTTTCTTTATTCCAGCCACTGGCAAAAATGGTGGCTGCAGCCAATGATTCCATCATAGGAGCTTTGAAAGGCATTTTTCGATAGCCATGTTTGGCAATAGTTTCTCCAGAAGTATCAAAGTAAATGGCCGCATTTTCATCCAGCCAATGCAGATAAAGGACAGTTTTAGAGGTATCGGTACCAGAATCAGGACGAGATCCCTTTAATTCTTGTATACGATCTACAACGGCATCTTTTACCCTTAGATTAGCATATCGGGTATCTTTGATAAAATCATTTCTTACAAAAGAGTCCACCCTAAAGTGCCCATCTTCGGGTATCATCTCTTCCCATTTTATTTTTTTAAGCCTTTTGTACAAATGATCAGGATGTTTGGCCCTAAAAGAATCAATCATATACAAGACCCGATGAGCTGTCCGAAGATTCATATTCAAACGAATGGTATCTTCCAGTGTCCCACTTAATTCAACACCCATTTTTAACTCCCGTTCCACGGTAAAATCAAGATTCTCAATTTCTTTAGCCAAAATGGAGCTTACCCGTGGTGCGCAGGTAACTAATATTTTATTTCTGATATGAAACATCTTCATTTTAAGTTTGCCGAGAAGTTGGAGAAGAATAAAACCCTCTCACAAAAACAAGTGCCAAAGGTAAAAAAGGTATTGTCAGTAAAAGAAAAGAAATTGAATTTCTTTTTAGTTTTTTCAGAATAGTCCACAGCCATACTGTTAAACCTTTTCAGAAAACTACAAGTTACAGTTTTAAACTTTACAAGCTGAACCAACCATTTGGGATAGTTATTGAAAGCTTGGGTTTTAGGGGTCGACTGTAATCAAGAGCTGTCATTATATGGAGTTA
>NZ_SMMB01001003.1 GCF_009711365.1 Xanthovirga aplysinae
TTTTAGGATTATGCGTTAATACTTTACCTTTGTGTTCGTTGGTCTTATTAATTTTTTATTTGCATGGATGTTTCAAGCATTGGTAGTTCATCAATCAATTCTTACTGTAAAAGTCTGACAAAATACTCTAGACGCGTCAGTCGGGAAGTTTTTATTGGAGAGATTCCCATGGGGGGGGGGAACCCTATTCGTATCCAATCAATGACAACCCCAGATACGATGGACACCCAAGCTTCGGTGGAGCAGATTCTGAGAATGGTGGAATCAGGGTGTGAGTATGTTCGTCTTACTGCTCCAAGTATAAAAGAAGCTGAAAATTTAGCTCAAATCAAGAAGGAACTCCGTAAAAGAGGTTGCCAGGTTCCATTGGTTGCCGATATTCATTTTACTCCCAATGCTGCAGAAGTTGCTGCTAAAATTGTGGAAAAGGTGCGGATCAACCCGGGGAATTATGCCGACAAAAAACGGTTTGAAACTATTGATTATACTGATGAAGCCTACCAGGCTGAATTGGGGCGAATCAAAAAGCGGTTTAAACCTTTAGTAGAAATTTGTAAGGAATATGGCACGGCCATGCGGATTGGTACCAATCATGGTTCATTGTCTGATCGGATATTAAGTCGTTACGGAGATACGCCATTGGGCATGGTGGAATCAGCCCTTGAATTTGTTCGAATTTGTGAGGAAATGGATTACTATGATTTAGTAATCTCCATGAAGGCCAGCAATACACAAGTGATGGTGCAGGCTTACCGCCTATTAGTGAATAAATTGGAAGAAGAGGGCTTGCAACCATATCCTTTGCATTTGGGAGTAACGGAAGCTGGTGAAGGTGAAGATGGGCGTATAAAATCAGCTGTTGGCATTGGTACTTTGCTTGAAGATGGTCTAGGAGATACGGTTAGGGTTTCCTTGACCGAAGAGCCGGAAAAGGAGGCTCCAGTAGCAAAGCTTCTGATCGACAGATATAAAAACCGGACTGCTCATGAAGAGATCCCTCCAATTTTTACAAATCCTGTTGACCCTTTCCATTATGCCCGCCGAAAATCCAGAGAGGTACTTAATATTGGGGGTAATAATGTTCCAAGGGTTATCACTGACCTCAGTCATATTTCTTCCTTGACAGAAAAAAACCTAAAAAGTGTAGGACATTTTTATTTACCGGAGTTGGATAAATGGAAGATGAACGATTTAGGTTGTGATTACATTTATACAGGGAATCAGCCGGTGGATTTTATGCTACCAAATGGATTGAAAGAGCTTATCAACTTTAAAAGCTGGAAGAACTCTGATGATAAGGAAAATAAGTTTCCAGTTTTTCAACCTGAAGAGTTGTTGGAAGGGTATGAAAAGCACCATTCACTGAATTTCCTGTTGCTGGATGCCGGTAATTTTCACCAGGCTATTTGGGAAGTAATTAAAAGAGACCCATCTCTGGTGGTATTATTGGATACCCATAACAAACATGCGATGCCAGCTCAACGCAGGCTCTTTTTTGAGTTAATGATAGAAGAGTTGACAGTTCCTGTTGTGATCGTGCGAAAGTTTGGGAAATTATCGGAAGATCAACTACAAATTGATGCTGCTACCGATATCGGGGGCTTGTTAATTGATGGTTTCGGGGATGGAGTGATGTTGTCAACAGAACACTTAGTTAAAGAACAATCAAAAACCGAACAGCTACAACAAGTTAAAGTATACAATAACCTTTCTTTTGGGATATTGCAGGCTGCAAGAACTCGAATGTCTAAAACGGAATATATTTCCTGCCCATCCTGTGGGCGTACCCTTTTTGATTTACAGGAGACTACTGCAATGATTAGAAAAAGAACCGATCATTTGAAAGGAGTAAAGATTGGTATTATGGGATGCATTGTGAATGGGCCAGGAGAAATGGCTGATGCAGATTATGGTTATGTAGGGTCGGGAAAAGGGAAAATTACGCTTTATCGTGGACAAGAGGTTGTGAAACGTAATGTTGCTTCGGAAAATGCGGTGGATGAATTGATTGAAATTATTCGGGAAGATGATAACTGGACTGAACCGGAAGCCGTTGAATAATTGGCTAATTGCAATTTTGGACACGACATAAAATGAATAAGAAAAGAAAAAGTACCATGGGTGAATTTTTTGGATTGGGAGAACTTTTTGGTTATTTCTTTAGAAAGAAAGATTCTAATCGGCCCAAAAGCCTGTATCTTAAAATGATGCATGGGATAAACCGTTTTTCTATTATTGTATTTCTTTTGGCCCTGATTTACCTGATTTTGAAAAGACTCATCTAATGAACATAGAGGAATTTCGACTGTACTGTTTAGGAAAAGCCGGAACCACGGAAGAGTTCCCCTTCAATGCAAGTGCTTTAGTTTTTAAGGTAGTGGGCAAGATGTATGCGTTAACAGATATTGATCTTTTTGAAAGTATAAACCTGAAATGTGATCCTGAAAGGGCGCTTGAATTAAGAGAAAAGTATCCTTGTGTTAGACCTGGCTATCACATGAATAAAAAGCATTGGAATACCCTTACCTTAGATGGGACAATGAGCGATCAGGAAGTTTATAAATGGATTGATCATTCCTATGAATTGGTGGTTGCCAAACTCCCTAAGGCCCAAAGAGAAAAGCTTAACACTGAATAAACCCCTTCCTCAAGATTTGTTTTCCGGATTCCAAAGTTTGTTAGAATATATTTCTTCTGCCAGTTGGTGTGTAACCTCTGCAATCTTTTGGTAATCAATCTGAGCTTTATCTATTTTTTTGAAATCTTTTTCTGCTTGTGTCAGAAAATGAGAAGTTACCACTGGTGCTATCCGACAAACCAATTGTTGGTAATAGGGGTCTTTGGAAGGATTGATAAGTGGGTCTTTACTATTTTTCATTGAGGATGAAAGAATTCTACACAAATTTTAAACGGCTTCAAAAGACATTTAGGTATGGGAGGTCATTTCGAACTTTGTTGGAGAACAAAAGTTATCTAGGAAATGTTTTTTCATCCTATTTGAGTTGGAGATATTGTTTGTATTGTAATTAAGGATAATACTGATGGTTTCAGAATCATTTTTGGGTTATCAAGGTTGGCCTTAATTATGAATTTCAAGAACATTTGCATATCTGGTAAATAATTGTTTAGAAACTTTTCCATTATGAACACATTTCTAAAGAGAGGCGTATGACCATGTACTTTCATTGATTGTTGATTTTATTTATTGTGTTTAAGGGAGAAAGCTAAAAGGTTAAGGCTTTTTGATTATTTAGTGGATTAAAAGATAGAAGCTATATTTATAGTTGATAGTTAGAATATTTTAAAAAATAGGTTTGATTTGTTGTGAAGAAAATGGGTAATTATTTTTTAACTTTAGCAGTTTGTTTCGGGTAATTCTTTGAATTAAGATATTCATGTGAAATTTTAAAATGGTCATAAACTTCACTTTTCAGGGCCTCTCTTATTTGTGGAGGGATTAAGGAAAGTTTTTTCCTGTGGGTGTTAATGCATATAATGAGAAAAGGAACTATCAAATATATTATCATCTTTTCCGTGTTTAGTTTATCGGCCTGTAGTGATCGTGTGGTTTGTCCGGCTTTTCAAAGTGCCTTTATTTTGGATAAGAAGGACCAAAACAATTATTTTTCCACTTTTGGTCCTGACTCATTACCTAAAGGTGATTTTATTGTTCATAAGGATAGAAGAGGCTTAGTGAAGGAAAAAAAGTTTTTCTTTTTTAAGAAAAGGGAAAAATACAAAGGACCTATGATTGCTATGAATACCATATACCCTTCCTCCCCAACTTCTAGTCTTGATAGTTTATCCCTTCAAGAAATAACTAATTGGGGCAGCTCGGATAATTTAAATGTTAATCTATTAGTGGAATTGGGCGTATTATCTTCTTATAATCGGGATCAAAAGGTCTATGATGAAATATTTGGAGAAACTCTAGTGCCGACAACTGCACCATTACCTAAGAAGAAAGAGAAAAAGGGATTCTGGAGAATTTTTAAAAGAAAGAAAAAAAGGGATAATGGGGAACTACCTGAATCTGAAACAATCGAAATAAAAGAAAATCAAGAATTGTCTGAAGAAGACCTTTAAAATAGAAGGCGAACTTGAGCTTTGGTTTCTTCTTTACAGATAAGTTTAAAAATTGGATTGTATTTGAGGAAATTAATTTTGACTTTTCTTTTCCTATTTTTCAATTTGGTGCTTCAAGGTTCTGACCCAGAAAATCCAAAATATATGTTTTGAGAAGTGACCTAATAGATAAAAATGAATTATTTCCACGGTTAAAATTCTTGACCTGCAATTTTCAATAAAAATCTTTTAATTTCCCTAATGGAGAATGGTTTTAAGCCCTAAATGCTTATTAAGAGGGCTTGAAGGAAGAGTTTGTGAGAGATAGGAAGGCGCTAGACAAGTCATAGCGCCCACCCAAAAAAACAATATGATTAACAATTAATTATTTTACAAGAATTTTGGCTAAGTGTTGGTCATTGCTTTCTGTAATTACCTCTATAAAGTACATTCCTGTTTTTAAGTTGCCCCTATAAAAGATGAATTCAGATGCTCCTTCCCTTGGTTGTTCAAATACTTTGATAGTTCGTCCATCCATGGCCAGTATTTTAATACTGGCGATATCATCACCAAATTGATTTAAATCAATTTTTGCCTGTCCACTTACAATTGGGTTAGGATTAACTTGGAAGTACCCCAATTTATCCGGTGTTCCTACCTCCAGTAATAAGTTATAACTGGAGGAAGAAGTTCTAACTTCTACTGTATAACTACCCCTTTTCAAACCATTTCGTTCTATGGTTAAGGCATCGGTATCGCCTACATTGTCATATTGCTGCTGTTTGTTTCCCTCACTATCGTAAATGATCACTTGGTCCACATATTCATCTAATAGGGAAAGGTCAAGGGCTGTGGATTTTATCATGGGGTTATTTACGAAGGGGTCGTATTGTTCGTGTTTCAGGTAATCTAATTCTTTGATAATTAATAAGTCTTCGTATTTATTCTCTTCTCGATCTGTTAAAGAAAGACGATACATGCCGGGCTTCAAGCCTTTTTTAGAAATCGAAAGGTTCTCCGATTCATTTTGCAGGTTATCAAATTGTTTTATTTTATTGTTGTCCATATCGTAAATTTCGATTTTTTCAACCTTCGAGTTTTCATCCTGCCATTTAATTTCAGTTTCAAAAGCAGTACTACGCATACGGATATTCATGTCGGATAATTTTACACTTCCTCCTTTTTCCATTGATCTTATGATGTTGGAAGCAATAGGCAAGCAACGGCTGCTTCTTTGATTAAAATCTTCTCTGGCACCAAGAATCGTTGTAATAGAAGCTTCTCCATGAGGGAGCAATCCAAATAAACCGATATCTGTGCTTTGTAGTTTGGCAATTTCCCAAAATTGCCACCAAGGGAATTGGTCCCTCTGTGCTTCTTTGGCTAATAGGCTACATTCGTAGTCCACTTGTTCATCGGCCGTAGTGTAATAATATTCTGTGGGATACTGATTTTGCCAGTTGTAGTTATCACTTAGGCTAAGGCATTGCCTGAGTGGATTGTCCTTATTATCTCTTATTTCCTCATAAACCCCAGGTAAGAAAAGCTCCGTCCAAGGAAGAGGAACCCAATCAACTTCTCCTGTTTGTCCTAAAATATGGGTGTTGTACAAGTCTACGTATTCCGGTTTTAAAACTTCGCTGATGTCAGTATATAAGTTTCCATAGTTTTGTTGGCAGGTGGCAATAATGTATAGGATATATTCTCTGGTGGGGTATTCAGGGTTGTACATAATGAAATCAAATTCCGTTCCCGACAGGTCGTAGGGACCAGAACCAGGAGCAGCATATTTTACATGAAATTCATCGGAGTAGTATTCCTGAATTTCTTTTAGGGTGGCAATGCTTGCATGGCCTCCCTGGGAGTACCCAGTAAGGAATACTTCTTCATTTAATTCTTTACCCAGAATATTACTGAGCTCCCTTGCGGCTCGCATATTATCGATGGTTGCCGCAGCTCCCGTTTTGGAATCTACGTAAGGGTGGAATCCGGGGCCATCACCTAACCCAATATAATCGGGAGCAACCACCATATAACCACCACCTGCAAAGACCACTGGATAGGCAAATTCAATGCCCTGTGCTCCACTCATTCTGGAAGGAACCATATCCCGGTCAAAAACTGTCCCATGGTTATAAGTAAGCATGGGTAAAGAACAGTCTACCTTAGGAAACAAAACAGCACCGGAAGCTAATATGGGATTTCCATGAAAATCTTCGGTTTGATAATTAACTTTGTAAATTTCAATAGGGCGGTTGATCTGGGTGACTAAATCAATGATAAATTCAGGTAAATTGAAACCAAGTTCTGCCGATGCCAAGTCATTTACAATGTCAGAAACATAATCTTCCGCTTCCTCTTCAGACCAGTCTGCAAGTAATTCATAAGAAATTAAATCCCCCCTCTCTTGG
>NZ_SMMB01000795.1 GCF_009711365.1 Xanthovirga aplysinae
TTGATTAATTATTTTAACTTGAATTTCAACTTTTGGTCTTTTCGCTTCCAATTTCCTAGTTCGTTGTTTCCAAAATTGCTTTTGTTTTTTGATATTTTTCTTTCAGCTTTTTTTCTTATGCGAAACCTTCTTCAGTACTATTTACGAAGATTAACCAACCTGAATGCGAATAATCGATCGCTTTTACTTTTAAGGCTAATTTCTAATCAATTTATAGATATAAAATCGCTGGATTTCCACAATAGTCAACCAGCCTTTTCCCTAGTAGAAGAGTTAATTGCCGGCAATAAGCAAATCAACATTTGCCCCGTTCAAAATAGTAGGGACGAAAACAGCAATTTGAGTAGTGTTCAGTTGAAAAAATTGCAAAGACTGGAACGTCTCATTTATGAAGAACGTGGTGTCCGAGATTTATATGTTGGTTGGCCCTTTGTCAGTGGACAATTTATGGATGGGACCTTAGTAAGATGTCCCCTTATCTACTTTCCTGTAACTCTGGAACAAAAGGATTATTTTTGGGTGCTAAAAGTAAGAAATGAGGTAAATTTCTCCTTTAACCGTAGTTTTTTATTGGCCTATGCCTACTACAATAAAACCCCTTTAAGTGAGGATCTTTTAGATGAAGATTTCGAGGGTTTCTCGAAGGATAGCAGAGTCTTCAGAACTATGCTGTATCAGTTGCTAAAGGAAAGTCCTATTGAACTAAACTACAATCAGGATCTTTTTACAGATCGTCTTTCTCCATTTCAATCCCATCACAAAAATGATTTTATCAATTCAACCCATGTAGGCCAACTTAAATTATTTCCTGAAGCGGTATTGGGCCTTTTTCCCCAAGATGGTTCACAAATCGCTCCTGATTACATGAGCCTAATTGAAAATAAGCAAATAAAAGATATTGAAGAATTTTTTAGTAATAAATCAATTAAAGAAGATCAAACACCATTTACAGGAAAACCCAATAGCTACCATTTCCTTCAACGAATTAAAGAAGAACAGTTAATAACCCCTTTCCCTTTAGATCCTTACCAAGAAAACGCACTTAAGGCAGTTAAGAAGGGGAACTCCATTGTGGTACAAGGGCCTCCGGGAACAGGAAAATCCCAATTAATTTGCAATTTAATTGCGGATTGTAATGCAAGAGGAATGCGAGTTCTGTTGGTTTGTCAAAAAAGGGCTGCCCTAGATGTGGTTTACAAAAGATTTGAGGAAGAAGGAATGGACGATTTTTTCGCCTTAATCCACGATTTCAAAAATGATCGTCCAAAGCTTTATCAACGGATAGCTAATCAAATTGAAAACCTGAATAAATACAAACAACAAAACCATAGCTTCGACTCTATTCAACTAGAAAGAGCATATATTCAAAGTTGTCGTCGTATTGATCAAATCACTGAGCAATTAGAAGCTTACAAAGGTGCCCTCTTTGATGAAAAGGAATGTGGAAAATCCGTCAAAGAACTATATCTCAGCTCCAATCTTGAAGAACCTTCTTGTTCCCTCAAACAAGAATACAAGTTCTTTCATTTTGATCACTTAATCCGGTTTAAAGAAAAACTAAAGTTATCTACAATCTATTCACAGCGATTTAATGCAGCCAATTATCCCTGGAAAAACCGTTTACCTTTTCAATATCATGGCATTAATGAGTTGCAGGAATTAACAAAAACCATTGAACGTATTCCGGTATTTCAAAAACAAATCAACTTGCAGCTCAATGAGCAATTACAACTTCCTTTAAGTTTCTTGGAATGTGAGTCCATTATCGGAAATAAAGAAAAAATCCAAAAACTTATAAGTTTAATTGAATGCCCTAAAATCTACGAATATTTCCAGTTTATGACTGCCCATAGCAAGACCAGTGTTCCCCAAATTGAAGAAATAGAGAGGACCTTTTTGGATTGCTACAAAGGCGAAGGACCCGAACTTTCACTGAATCAAAAGGAGGCAGGAGAATTTCATCAAGTTTTAGCCAACCAACTTGAACGGGAGCGTAATATTCTAAAAAGAATTGTCTGGAAGTATCTTTCAGAGGAAAGGCAATGGATTACAGAAGTATGTAAAGCTAATGGACTTAAAACAAACAAAGAAGACCTAGATCGGCTAATTGAAAAAATTGATAACCGATTGAACATAAGCCATAATTTAAGTCTTCTAAGAAGACTTAAATGGATTAAAGACCTTCCGAATATAAATAAAAAAGCTGATGTTCAACGATGGTTTTTTCAACAAAGAAAGGCCGCAGAAGCAAAAGCCTTGTTTTTTGAACTTCGTAACTTTAAAGATTATTTTTCTGTACCACACCTGTCCTTAATGCAATTTCGAGAAAAACTGCAAAAACTAATTCAAATTTTGAAGGACTTACCGCAAGAAAAAAGAAAATGGCAAAAATGGCTTAGCAATCAGCAAATCAATTTTATTCTTGAAGAAAAGGAGGCTAAACAGAAATATATAACCACCTTAAATAGAGATTTTGAAGACCTTTGTGCCTATGACCAACTCAAATCTTCATTGAAAGACCATGAAATTTCCACCATTAAGAAAATCCATGAAAAGGGGGGGACACAAGATGTGCAAAATTGTGAACAATTGTTCTTAAATAGCCTTCGCTTAGCTTGGATAGCACATATAGAATCAAAATACCCAATACTTAGATCTGTTTCCTCCCTCCAATACCAGCAGCATGAGAAAGAATTGCAGCAACTTCTACTGGAAAAACAGGACCTATGCCAAAAGATCTTCTTATTAAGAAGTCGGGAAAGATGTTGGGAGGATGTTGAGTATAACCGTCTCAAAAACAGAGTAACTTATAGAGACCTCCATTGGCAGGTCAGTAAAAAAAGAAAAATCTGGCCTCTGAGGAAACTGATTGGAGAATTTTCAGAAGAGCTTTTCAGACTAATTCCATGCTGGATGACATCTCCAGAAACCGTTTCTTCCATTTTCCCCATGGAATCAATCTTTGACGTGGTCATTTTTGATGAGGCCTCCCAATGTTTCGCCGAAAAAGGAATCCCTGCCATGTATAGGGGAAAACAAGTTGTGGTTAGTGGGGATTCCCAACAATTAAGTCCTCACGAACTATATCAAAATAGATGGGAAGATTCTGAGCAGGAATTCACAAACGCCGATCATGAAGTCACCTCCTTATTGGAATTGGCAAATAGACACTTGATGCAGATACAGCTTAAAAGACACTACAGAAGTCATTCCACTGAACTCATTGAATTTTCGAACCAGCATTTTTACAAAAAACAATTAAAAGTAATTCCAAGCTGGCATGACCATCAAAAAAAAGATACCGTCATAAAATATATAAAAACCGATGGTATTTGGAAAAATAACACCAATGAGGCTGAAGCTCAAAAAGTGGCCAGCTTGGTTATAGACCTTTTACCTCAAGAAAAAGATATCGGAGTTGTTACTTTTAATGCTCCTCAACAAGAAAAAATATTGGATGTATTAGAAGAGAAATGTAAGGAAATGGGAATTTCTTTTCCAGACTCGATTTTCGTGAAAAATATTGAAAATGTACAAGGTGATGAAAAAGACATTATCATCTTCTCAGTTGCTTATGCCCCTGACGCCAATGGACGAATGGCTATGCATTTTGGAAGCCTTAACTCCTTAGGTGGAGAAAACCGCTTGAATGTAGCAATAACCAGAGCCCGAAAAAAGATATTCCTTGTAAGCAGTATTACACCTGAACAATTGAAAGTAGACAAGACAAAACATGATGGCCCTAAATTATTAAAAAAATACCTGGAATACAGTTGGAATGTTTCTCAAGGACACTTCAAACCTTCTAATCCCAAAGAAAAAAGGTTTGAATCGGACTGGTTCCTAAGTCATAAACTAAAATTAATAACCGATTCCCTTTCCATTCCAACCACATTGGATCATGGTTTACCATTTGCAGATTTGGTTTTAAAAAATAACAAGGGACAACATGCTCTTATTTTAACGGATGATGAACTTTATTACCAAAGTATATCGATTAAGGATCCCCACGCATTAACGCCCATTACTTTAAGGGAAAAAGATTGGCCTTTTAAAAAATACAATAGCCGAGACTATTGGCAGAAACCGCAAGA
>NZ_SMMB01000082.1 GCF_009711365.1 Xanthovirga aplysinae
CTAACGGTTCCCTTGAAATCAGCATTTCCACCGACGCTTATATCCCCTTCAATATCTCCGCTACCGGTAGCTTTTATATTGCCTATAACATCCAGGGCTTCCGTTGGAGAAGTCGTATTTATACCTATTTTATTGTCATGCCGAATAGCAAAGGGTACGATGGAAGACTCATTTGACCAAATAGCAAATCCCAAATTATGCACAGAAGGTATATTAGAAGATACATTCCAAGTTGTTCCGGAGCTACTGGTTAATTGTAACTTACCCTGGGTCTCTCCTGCAATAGAAGTTAT
>NZ_SMMB01000149.1 GCF_009711365.1 Xanthovirga aplysinae
CTTCATTATGAGTGGCTGCAGAGTGGAAGAGGACGACAAAGAACCTACCAAACATAAAATAACCGGAGGCTTGGTATACCTTAATGGAAAATTCCTGGAAGTGGATGAAGCCCCCAACTTGTCTGAATTTCCCAAATACATTGTGGAAGATATTCCTGAGATGCGCACCAACTATCAGCTGGCCAGTGGGGGGATTGCTCCAAAAAGAGAGCTTTATAAAGCAAAAATTGTTGGTGAAGCACAACTAGAAGAAAACTTATCTGAAGAAGAAGGTCGTAACGAATGGGTTAAAATTAAAGAGGAAGGGGGAACCACCTACTTCGATGCTGTTCGAGGTTCGTTTAATGCCCTGAGTATTGGACATGTCTCCAATGATTTCAGTGGACATGCAACACTGGATGTTTTAGGGAACTTAAAGGTATCCGGAACAGGGGATTTTGGAAATGGTTTAACGGTAAAAGGAATAACTTCTATTGCAGGAGAGACCCAGGGT
>NZ_SMMB01001213.1 GCF_009711365.1 Xanthovirga aplysinae
TAATTTATCGCTAAAATTCTTTTTTCGCAACTATAACATTGTTTGAACCTATATCAAAATTCCAATCGAAAAATCTTTAAAAAAAGACTTTATCAAGTAACCTCCGAAAGATAAAATAATAATTTATTGTAAATTCAATAATAGTTAAAAGCTAATCATGATTTAATAATGGTAACCAATCTAAGCTTTACTTTTCAGTCACCCTTAATCTACGTTTCGGGGGAAAGGGGAAAAAATTACTAGTCTTTCGAACATATTCCTCATAAGCAGAGCTCCCTTTTCTGCGAGATTTTTCTACCAAGTTCCAATGGGTAAAACTAAGGAACCAAAATGTTACAAAAACAGCACTAATTACGGGAAAATACATTCCACCACCAATACTAATCAACGCATACCCCCACCAGACCAGGGCTCCTCCAAAATAATTGGGATGTCTGCTATATTTCCAAAAACCATTTTGCAAAACCTTGCCTTTATTTTTGGGGTTTGCCTTAAATTTCAACATTTGGTAGTCACTGCCTGCTTCAAAAATAAACCCTATTGTCCAAACCAATAGGCCAATCTTATCCCAAGTTGTGAAATATGCTGTGCCGGAGTAATACTGGGCACCCAATAATGGCATAGAAACAAAGGTCATCAAAATACCTTGGACAAAAAATACTCTAAAAAAACTTATCCACCAGAATTTTTTAGGATCAAATTGGCGTCTGATTTTTTGATGCCGGGGATGTTCCGGTTTCCCAAAGTTTATCCAAATCATATAGGCGCTTAGACGTAAGCCCCAAACCATTACTAATGCCATAATCAGCATTTTTCGCTCTTCGAATCCTGTGGTATTTAAAAAGTAAAAAATACTGATCAGAACAAAACCTACCCCGCGGTAAACATCTACTGTACTTACGTTTTCAATGAGCAGACTAAGTAACCAAAGAAAGGTGAGCGGCATTAAAATCACCAAAAAGCCATAAAGTAGTAATTCTGGAAATGACATATGAGCTTTAGATTTGCTTTTCCCTTCACTTGTAAATTGAAGAACAGAAAAAAACTCAAAACAATTGGTTAATTTTATGAAAAAGCAATCATACAGAGGAAAAACGGTTAAAGTATTAGAAAGACGGGGATTTTTAGTACTTCTTTGTTAATCCTTGAAAAATAAATGGATCTTTTTTTTCTGGAAAATATAGAACCCAGTGAGGAAGGAAGTACCGTAACTGAAAGAAGATATATGCTTGACTTTCGATTAAAAGTATTTTATACCGTTGCTCAAACACTTAATTTCACTCAAGCGTCAGAGCAATTATGTATAAGTCAGCCTGCTGTTACTAAACAAATACGGGAATTGGAGCAACAGCTGCAGGTCACTCTTTTTGATCGTAGTAAAAGACAAGTTTCTCTCACAAAGGAAGGAGAAGTAGTACTCAAACATACTCATATTATTTTTGAACAATATCAAAAGTTAACATTCGACTTAAACTCCCTAAAAAATAAGACTACTGGTCAACTTAAGTTGGGAGCCAGTACAACCATTGCCCAATATGTTATTCCTCCTTTGTTAGCAAAATTTCACCATCAATATCCACACATTAATATTGATCTGATCAATGCTAACTCTAAGGAAATAGAACATTTATTAACAGCAAAAAAGATTCATTTGGGCCTTATTGAAGGTGCCCGAACCAATACCGACCTTAAATACATCCCTTTTATGAAGGATGAAATTGTTTTAGTTTGTAGCAAGCACAATAAGCAGTGTAAAAAAGGATGGGTTTCATTGAATGAACTGAAGGAACTTCCATTGTTAGTACGAGAAGAGGGGTCCGGAACCTCTAAGATTATTGAAAACTTCCTTCATCAACATGAACAAGATTTTTCCAATTTTAACGTCCATATGCGGTTAGGAAGTACTGAAAGTATCAAAAACTACCTGCTTCATTCTGAAACCTTTGCCCTCTTATCAGTTTTTAGCATTCGAAATGAATTAGCTGCAGACTTACTTCGGATTGTAGAATTGGAGGACAATATAGATATAAACCGCATGTTTTCATTTGTTTACCGTCAGGGTCAACCTCTTCCAGTTGCTGAGCTTTTTATGCGCTTTGCTTCTTCTAACTAATAACCTTTGGTTATTGGTTCTTACTTTTTTTCATTTCCAAATTTTATTGATAAATCTGATATTTGTCTTATTGGAAGTTTTCAAAACGACAATAGATGAATGTTTTTCAAAGAATACCTCACCTTTATCGCCAAATCATATTTATACTGTTTTGTATTTTATGTTTGACACCTTTTATTGATACGGCTTTGGGACTAATATTGGGATTAATAATAGCCCAAACTATAGGACATCCTTTTTCCGATTTAAATCATAAGGCTACCCAATGGTTACTAAAGATTTCAGTGGTTGGATTAGGCTTTGGTATGAACTTACACCATGCTATTGAGGTAGGACAAGAAGGATTGCTATTTACTGCATTTTCCATTGCTGTTACATTATTAGTGGGGATTTTTATTGGGAAAAGATTAGGGGTCGATCAAAAAACATCTTTCTTAATTGCGAGTGGAACAGCTATTTGTGGAGGAAGTGCGATTGCGGCAGTTTCCCCACTAATTAAAGCTAATGGAAGGGAAATTAGTATGGCCTTAGGGGCTATCTTTATTCTTAATTCAATTGCTTTATTTACTTTTCCTTTAATCGGCCATTTACTCCAGTTGGACCAAAACCAATTTGGGCTTTTTAGTGCTATTGCTATTCATGACACAAGTTCTGTTGTTGGGGCAGCTGCTAAATATGGTCAAGAAGCCTTGCAAACAGCGACCACGGTCAAACTCGAAAGAGCCTTATGGATCATTCCACTTTCATTGGTGACTACTATCTTAACTAAGGGAGAGCGAAGGAAAGTTAAGATCCCTTACTTTATTGTATTCTTTATTTTGGCTATGTGCATAAGCACTTTTTTGCCAGAATATTCTTTCGTTTATAGTGGGATTACTTCCATTTCAAAACAAGGATTAGCCCTTACTTTGTTCTTAATTGGGGCAGGTCTCAATTTTAAAACAGTGAAATCAGTTGGGCCAAAACCTCTTCTTCAAGCGGTGCTTTTGTGGTTGGTTATTGGTGGTCTGGCTCTGGGAATGATATATACTTTCTTTTCTTGATTGTTTGAACCTTGACTGACCGGGTTCAGGAATGGACAGGATTATTTTTTCTGTCACTTAATAGGAGAGGTAAAATCTTTCGTTCCCAAGACCCTATCTTAACTCTTTTTCACTGTAAATTATATTTATTAACGGCGGGGAGTTTCCAAACATTATTTTTTATGCGGTAAATTGTTTCGCATTTTCGGAGGTTATTGCAGATAATGGCTACTTTTTCATAACCATAATCGCAGGTGGTTATTTTATCTCCATATACATCATAGAGAATAACATTGGCACCTAAAGCATCTCTTTGTACAGCGTATATTGTATCTCCGTTATACAAACATAGGTCAATAGATCCCCTTTCAAATTGATGGTGTAGTTTGCGCAGAGCTTTCATTTTTGGGTCAATCAATGCCCTTTGCTTCTGATTGATTTTAACTTCTTTATTTTCTAATCGTTCTATTTTTTTATTTAATCGGTTCTTCTTGGTATTTGAACAACCATTGGAAATAATAAGCGAGCCTATTAAAAGGAGCAAAAATAGAAAATATTTTGTCATGTTTAGTTTTGCAAAACCATGGACTCAAGTGTGAAGTTAAGGGGTAAGGAGAATCTGATTTTTCTGATTCATTAAGTTTAGGAATTACGCTTCTCTTTGCCCATTTATGTTTTTATTTACTTATTTTTAAAGCATTAATTTGCTGCTTCTTTATGCTATGAGTTTTCTCTATCCACAATTCCTATTGGGTCTTTTGGCCTTATCTATACCAATCCTTATTCATTTATTTAATTTTCGAAAGGCAAAAAAAGTTTATTTCTCTAATAATCAGTTTTTGCAATTGGTGAGGGAGGCCAGTAGTTCTAAGTTGAGGTTAAAACATTGGCTAGTGTTATTATCACGTTTGTTTTTTGTGGCTTTTTTGGTTTTTACTTTTACTCAGCCTTTTATTCCCGCCAAAGAAGAACAACTAGATGGAAATGATGTATTGATTTATTTGGACAATTCGATGAGTATGTCCAATGAAAGTCGGAATGGTGTAAGTGGATTGGAGGAAGGGTTGACCTATGTAAACAGCCTTTTGTCATTATATCCTAAAGGAACTAATTATATTTTTCTTACGAATGAATTTAGCTCTTCTTCCAAGTTTTTTAAAAATGGAGATGAGGTAAAGGAATTGGTCACGGAAACTCATCTAAGTGGAGTTAGTAGGGATTTTAACCAGGTATTAAGCCGTCTTCAGGCTGAAAGTGAAAAATTCGATGCCCAAAATGCTGATTTTTATTTTATATCTGACTTTCAGAAGACTACTGTAGGTGAACCCCAAAACTGGAACCTGAGAAAGGGTGCTAATTACCATTATATTCCTGTAGAATTTAATGAGATTTCTAATGTATTTGTTGATACGGTTTTCCTAAACAATCCTTTTTTAATTGCTCATGAAAACAATACATTGTCAGCCGTATTGCGGAATGAAGGAAATAGTAATTTGGAAGACTTGGAAGTACGTCTCTTTATTAATGAGGTTCAGTATTATACCGCATCCCTAACCCTAATGGTTGGAGACAGTAAAACCATTCATTTTAATCTTCCTAATAATCTTCCGGATCATAGTAAATTTCGGTTGAGTTTTGAGGAGTTCCCTGTGACTTTTGATAATGACTTTTATTTCAACCTTGATCGGAAAGGAAAGATTCGCGTAGCAGAAGTTCATTCTCGGAATGCATCTCCTTTGCCGGGAAAAGCCTTTGGAAATACTCAGCTTTTCGAATTTCGGGCCTTTACAGAGGAAAATGTAAATTATAATGAGCTTTCACAATCAAATCTTATCATTTTAAATGAAGTGGATAAGCTAGATGCACCACTTAGGGAATTGTTAGAAGATTTTATTTCCTTAGGAAAGAGTGTAGTAGTTATTCCTTCATCAAATCCACGTTCATCTACTTATTCTTATCTGGAGGACATTCGAATCAAAAGTTTTACGGCCTTTTCTGCTCCAAAACAAAACCTGGCTTCCTTGGATTTAGAAAACCCTTTTTTTGAAAACATTTTTGAAAATAGAGAAGAGGAGTTTGAAATGCCCCTAGCCAGACCCTATATGAAACTTCAGGGAGGTAGTGAGTCTTTGATAAGCTATAAAACAGGAGAGCCTTTTCTTTTACGAGGTGGAATTAAGGATAATGTGTATTTTTTTGCTACCCCCTTTAGGGATGCTTTTACTTCTTTTCAAAAGCATGCCATATTTGTTCCGGTTCTTTATAGAATTGCCTCCTTTAGTAAAGAAGGCGGCGATCAATTATATTATTCGGTGACTGATCCCTTTGTCATGCTAGGCATTGAACGGAGTGATAATGATGACGTATTTAAACTCAAAAGGCCGGGTGCGGAAATTATTCCCGTTCAAAGAAGTGCTGCTCAGGGTTTATTCCTCGAATTACCCAAAGATGTATTAATTCCCGGTTTTTATGACTTATCTTTGCGGGATGAGTTGAAAGGCTTGTTGTCCTTTAACTATGATAAACGGGAGTCCTATCCTGACCAATTTCATGGGAAAGACCTGAAAGTAGCTTTGGCTCATCATGAAAATGTAAGCATTTATGAAAGTAAGGATGCGATGGAGTTTTTTAGAGAAATGAAGTCTATCCATTCAGGGGTTGAACTTTGGAGGTTATGCTTATTACTGGCTTTGGCCTTTTTGTTTTTTGAAATATTACTTATCAGATTTTTGTAGGATGGAATTATTGCTTCAGGGGGTTGAGGTTTGTGATAAACGATCACCATTTCATGGGCAGAAGAAAAATATTCTGATCAAAGATGGAATAATTGAAAAGATTACTGAGGAATCGATAGATGCCGAAAGGATAATTGATTGTCAGGATTTAATACTTTCTATTGGATGGTTTGATATGCGTGCCTCTTTTGGTGATCCTGGCCTTGAATTTAAGGAAGATTTAAAAAGCGGGCGAAAGGTCGCGGCCATGGGAGGATTTACGGAAGTAGCCATTTTGCCAAATACCATTCCGGTCATTCAATCAAAAAATGACTTAAGCTACATTAAAGCACTTAACCCTTATAGTCTTACGCAGTTACACCCTATTGCAGCTGTTACCATTAATTCCGAAGGAAAAGAACTTACTGAAATGATTGACCTTCATCAAAGTGGGGCCATAGCTTTTTCTGACGGAGAAAAAACACTGTGGAATACTGACATAGTGTTGAAAACATTACAATACCTCCAAAAATTTGATGGTTTATTAATGAATAGACCTGAAGATCGATTGTTGACCCAGTTTGGCACTATGAACGAGGGGATTAATAGCACCTTGTTAGGTTTAAAAGGAATGCCGCGGTTGGCTGAGGAAATTGCTATTAACCGGGATTTACAGTTATTGGAATATGCAGGTGGGAAAATACATTTTTCGAACATTTCCTCCGCCCATTCTGTAGAGCTCATTCGGAGGGCAAAAGCTAAAGGTCTGGAAGTAAGCTGTGATGTGGCAGCCTATCAATTGATTTTTGACGATAGTTCCCTGACCAGTTTTGATACCAACTTTAAAGTTAACCCTCCTTTGAGGGAAAAATTGGATATTGAAGCCCTAAAACAAGGATTGTTGGACGGGACAATAGATGCGATCGTTTCTAATCACATGCCACAAGATCAGGAGAGTAAAAAGCTTGAATACGATTTGGCGGAGTTTGGAATGATTGGGCTTCAAACTGTATTGCCCCTATTAATTCAGTCGGGTTTGGAATTGGAAATGCTTATTGAAAAAATTTCTTTGGCACCGAGAAAACTTTTGCAACTAAATCAGCCAGAAGTCAAAGAGGGAGAACAGGCTAATTTGACACTTTTTGCCCCAAATGCGGAGTGGGAGTATAACGAAAAGAATAATGCTTCCCTTTCATCTAATTCACCATTATTAGGTCAGCGATTAACGGGAAAAGCGGTAGGAGTCTTTAATAATCATAAAGTTGAACTATTAATAGAGGACTGACTTGGTTTTTCTTTCCTCTAAAGGAAAAGTATTTTTCATTCCTCATTAGAAGATTTAAAAGCCTTTTGCAATTGTTCTATAATTTAGGACTTAATTTTTTTCTGATTTTTTAAATCAGTGTATATAATGAGTAGTATGCACCCATTAGTAAAAGTGGCTATAAAATATGGCCTGATAGGAGCGTTAATATCCATAGTTCCTTTTTTAACTCTATATTTTTCGAATATTTCCCCGGTAGGAAATCCAAGCTCTGTGATAGTGGATTTTCTGTTGATGTTAGTATTTATATTTTTTGCTAACCGAGAGTTTAGAGATTCAAAAAATGAAGGTAAACTACGTTTTTGGCAGGGGATGTCAATAGGATTTATATTGTATTGTATAATTGGATTTGTCTATGGCGCATTTGTTTTTATTTTCATTAAGTCTGCAGGGCAGCCGTTTTTCGACATGTATATTCAGCAGGCAGCAGAAGGAATGAAGCAAGTGGCATCTACCAATCCTGAAACCATTTCACAAGAACAATTGGCACAGGGTTTGGAAGAATTGAAAAATGTTACGGCTGTTGATCTGTTTTTTAAAGCTTTGATTGGCAAATTATTTTTAGGCCTTATAGTTACGCCAATTGTAACAATAGTGTTAAGAAAGTAAACCCCTATTGATCTTATGAGTGGTGTGGGCTGTGGAGAGATCCAACTTTGAATATCGATTTTTGAATAACAATTTTTTAAGGGATGAGTACCGAAGATATACACAAGGAAGTTGAAAAGAGAAAGGGTATTTGGTCACTGGGGATTCGTTACGGTTTTTATACGGTTCTGATGATGTTCGTCTTTAATTTTTTAATGGGGATGACAGGAATGGTGGGCAACCCGATGATTTATTCCCTAATTTATTTGATATTGGGGGCTGAAATATTTTTTGCTCAAAAGACTTATAGAAATGAGCACCATGGTTTAATCAATTATGGGAAAGCATTTAAGCTTGGAATGGTAGTTTCGGGCTTTTTTGCGTTAAGCTTGGCTCTTTTAGTTTATGTGGGAACTAAATTTGCCGATCCTCAGGCTTTAACCCAAATGGTTGAACAAATGAGAAGTGCTTTGGAAGCTCAAGGGCTTGATGATGATCAGATA
Organism: Xanthovirga aplysinae; assembly: GCF_009711365.1. Taxonomy (GTDB): domain Bacteria; phylum Bacteroidota; class Bacteroidia; order Cytophagales; family Cyclobacteriaceae; genus Xanthovirga; species Xanthovirga aplysinae. The sequence goes on from NZ_SMMB01001213.1 coordinate 8,265, forward strand.
GATGTATATATGCAAAGCATTCAGGCGTTTTTTACCCCTGAATCTCTTTTCATTTGTTCACTTGTAATATTGTCATTAATAGGATTAATGATGAGCTTGGTGATTTCTGCCTTTAATAAAAGATAGAAGTTATCTAGTAAAAGTAAAAAATAGATATAAAAGCACCTCTGGTTTGTCAGTGGTGCTTTTATATTTTTAAAGGATTGTATTAGATAAGAAGGAAATTGGGTGGGTTTTACTTGTTTGAAGGATTTATTAACTATTTATCCTTTTAAATATTCTTTTTTTAGGTATATTTTGGAGAAATTATTTTTTTATTAATTGTAAAAATTTAAAAGATGGAACAGAAAGCATCAGTTTGGCAAATAGGATTTAAATTTGGTTTAATCACTTCCATAGTGCTGATTATTTTTTCCCTGATTTTGAATGTTACGGAATTAAGCTTTGATCCTAACATTGGTGGAAGTCTCCAATACCTTAGTTATTTGTTCCTTATTATCGGGATGATTTTTGCCCATAAAGCCTACAAAGAAAGAAATGATGGTTTTATGAAGTATGGGACCGGTTTAGGGCTGGGTACCATTGTAGCCTTGTTATCGGGGGTTTTGGGTGCGGTTTTCTTTTTCGTATACGTAAGCTATGTTGATACGGAGTATATTGCTAAGGCCTTAGAATTAGGACGCCTTCAAATGGAAAAAAAAGGGTTAGATGATGATGTGGTAGACCAGGCTATTGAAATGCAAGCTAAGTTTATGACACCAACAGTTATGAGCGGTATGGCTGCTGTTTTTACCTTGATTGGTGGTTTTATTTTATCCCTCTTAGTTACTATCTTTACCAAGAAAAATCGTCCTGATTTTGAATAGGTCATTTTTTTGTAAAATGAAGGTTGTGTATTTCTATAACTTTCGTTTTTGAGGTTGTAGTCATAATTATTAGAAATGCCGGAGTTGAAGGATTTATCGGTGGTCGTTCCGTTATACAACGAAGAAGAATCTTTACCAGAACTTATAAATTGGATAAGCCGTGTGATGCAAAAGCACGGCTTTACTTATGAAATTATCCTTGTCGATGATGGAAGTACCGATCGCTCCTGGGAGGTGGTTAAAGCTCTTGGTAATGAAAATGGTGCTGTAAAAGGAGTGAAATTTAATCGCAACTATGGCAAATCAGCCGCCTTAGATACGGGTTTTAAACTGGCCCAGGCTGAGGTGGTCATCACTATGGATGCAGACCTGCAGGACAGCCCCGATGAGATTCCCGAATTGTATCGCATGATAAAAGAGGAGAAATACGATTTAGTTTCCGGATGGAAACAGAAACGTTATGATCCTCTGAGCAAAACAATTCCTTCCAAATTTTTCAATTATGTCAATAGTAAGATTTCCGGAATAAAGCTTCACGATTTTAACTGTGGACTAAAAGCCTACCGCTATGAAGTAGTAAAAAATATCTCTATTTACGGGGAAATGCACCGCTACATCCCTGTAATTGCCAAATGGAACGGCTTTAAAAAAATAGGGGAAAAAGTAGTGGAGCATAGGGCGCGGAAATACGGAGTGACCAAATTTGGCCTTGAACGATTCATCTTTGGCTTTCTGGATTTATTGTCGGTTACTTTTGTGTCTAGATTCAAGAAGAGTCCTATGCACTTTTTTGGCACACTAGGGACACTTTCTTTTTTGTTGGGATCAATTATAACGGTGGTAATTATTGCCAACAAGTTAATCAAAATATATAGAGGGGAGTTAGCTCGGAGTGTTACCGAGCAACCTTTGTTTTTTCTAGCCCTTGTAGCAATTATCATAGGAACTCAGTTGTTTTTAGTTGGATTCTTGGCAGAATTAATGATTATGGTTACAGGAAGGAGAAAGGGAGAGTACTTGATTACAGAAAAAGTGGGAGTAGTAGATTGATGCGAAAGTATTCGGTAATTATACCTGTTTATAACCGACCCGATGAGATTGATGAGTTATTGGAAAGCCTTTGTCATCAAACTTATACCCATTTTGAAGTGCTTGTTGTTGAGGATGGCTCATCTGAAAAATGCGATCACTTGATTCCCAAATATGAAAAACAGTTAGATCTTCAATATTTCTATAAGGAAAATACAGGTCAGGGCTTTAGCAGGAATTTTGGTTTTGAAAGAGCTAAAGGAGATTATTTTGTAGTATTTGATTCTGATTGCCTTATTCCCAAGCATTATTTTGATACCGTAGATAAATTTTTGGATCAATATCCTTTTGATGCGTTTGGAGGCCCGGATCGTGCCCACAAGAATTTTACCTCTTTACAAAAAGCCATGAGTTATGCGATGACTTCCTTTTTTACTACCGGGGGAATTCGGGGAAAGAAAAAGGGTGTTGGTAATTTTCAGCCCAGAAGCTTTAATATGGCGGTATCACGGAAGGTTTTTCAAAAGACCGGTGGTTTTCGTCTTAGAGATATGGGTGAGGATATTGAATGGAGCATGCGTATTAACCAGGCAGGCTTTAAAGTGGGTTTAATCTCTGGAGCATATGTGTATCATAAAAGACGAACCAACTTAAAGGCATTTTTCAAACAGATTTTTTCCTTTGGACAGACCCGTATCAGAAGAAAAAAATATATGCCAGGGGGAATTAAAGTAGTTCATTTGTTACCTGCCTTTTTTGTGCTAGCTCTCCTTTTCTATTTCCTCATGCCCTTGTTGAGTATTCCTCTATTTAAGTTGGGGACACTTCTTTTAATTTTTTACTGCTTGGCCATTTTGCTGGATGCTACTTTTCAGTGGAAAAGTTTGAAGATCGGAGTTTTGAGCTTGGTTACTTCTTTTGTTCAGTTAACAGCTTATGGATTGGGTTTTCTGTACGAAATGTTCTTTGGTTTAAAGGAGGACAGTTAAACCTAAAAGTAATTTACCTATTATTTAATATTCAGTTTAATCACTTATTTCTCGCAAAAGTAAAGTATCTCTTGTTCCGGCAAGGCAAATCTTTGGTACTTCTCCGCCGGAATCTCTTTTTTTAAATCATAAGGAGTAACCTTAAAACCTGCTTTTTCCAACCTTTTTTGGTAGTCTAACCCATACATTCTGACATGATCACTTTGCCCAAAAGCTTTTTCTCTGGCTGCTGGTTCCTTGATGGAGGGGTCTTCATAGGTTTTTTTAAGGTTGAAATCCATAGGGGATTGAATAATAGCAAACCCTCCTGGCTTTAAAATTCTGTATATTTCACCCATTGCTCTTAAGTCATCCTTCACATGCTCCATTACGTGGTTGCAGAAGGCTACATCGAAATTGCAATCTCCAAAAGGGATATCATGTACATCCATACGAACTTTTGCTAAGGGCGATTCCAGATCTCCCGTGGTGTATTCCAGATTCTCCATTTTTTCAAACCTGTCAATAAAACAGATTTCTGGGGCGATATGTAAGACTTTATGTTTGGCCGAAAAAAAATCCGTATGCTTTTGAAGGAAAAACCACATCAACCGATGCCTCTCCAAGGTAAGACAATTGGGACAAAGGGCATTTGATCTTGGTGGTTTTCGGCCATAGGGCAAAAAAGAACTGAAATGATGACCACATACATTGCATTCCACCTTATTACCGATATAAAAAATGGAAAGCACTTTTAGGGCATGATGGCTAAAAAGTTGTAGATACTTTCTGGGAACCTTC
>NZ_SMMB01000874.1 GCF_009711365.1 Xanthovirga aplysinae
GTTTAATGATATTGATACATTGAGAGCTGTCTTGGGGCTTGAGAGATTTATTATTGGAGGACATTCTGTATTGGGAGCTGTTGCCCATAAATATGCCAAAAAACACCCAGAATATGTTTCCCATGTAGTGATGATGGGAACACCAAGAGCTTTTGGAATACCTCAATATTCCGAGGCTGTAAAGATGTATTGGGAATCCGCATCTGAAGAAAGGAAATTACTTTACAAAGAAAAGCAAAGTCAACTGAAGAAAATAAACAATCCAAAAAGTAATCCTAATGAATATTTTATAAAAAGTCTTGTAGCTTCTGGACCTAAAAGGTGGCACGATGCTAATTTAGATGCGACAGCATTCTTTGATAGAGTCCATTATAACCTGGACTTTTTAAACCACTTTTTTGGGAAAATATTTTCGAATTACGACTTATGTACATTGGAAGAAAAGTTGGACATTCCTATTTTTCTAGCTCTTGGAAAAAGTGATTACATTGGCCCTCCTACACTTTGGGATGTAGATTGTAAAGACTTACCAAATTTAAGCATATACTTATTTGAGGAAAGTGGCCATACTCCACATTACGAACAAAGTGAGCTGTTCAATAAAAGGTTAGTGGATTGGGTTAAAAAAGATTGAATGTTTTACAAAATCGGTGAAATGGAAACTACTGCAATATCCTTTCTATTGGTTAGCTGGTAAAATAATGGGAGAAATCATAGCAGATGAAGTGGCGAAATCAGGTCATAATGAAAATAAAGATTACATCATGCGGGGAAAAGAGCCCATTCATTTTGAAATGGCTCTAAAGAAACGAAACAACGTTCTTTCCAGGCCTGTAAAATAATAGAGTCCTTGGGAAAAGTTCAGCTTTTCATAAACCATTTGGAGCAAAAAGAAAATTTTTAAACATGCTCTAAGTTAAAAACCAAGACAAAAAACAGGTAATTAAAATAATTAATCTTAAGATTTCATTTGAAAGCAATCATGGTTTTAGTTGTATTATTTCTCTGAATAGCTAGGCCAATAATCTCATTACCCTTTAATCGCGAAAAAAATGGTTCAGACAAGTATTCAAAATTATATTAATGGAGTATTAATTCCCCCAATTTCAGGGAAATACTTGCCTAACGTTAACCCTGCTGAAGGGAAGATTTATAGCCAACTTCCTGACTCTGATGCCGAAGATGTTAAAAAAGCTGTAATAGCAGCTCAGGAAGCCTTCCCTTCTTGGTCTTCCCTTCCAGTGGAAGAGCGCTCCAAATATTTACTCCAGCTAGCTGATTTAATAGATGCAAATTTGGAAGGGTTGGCAAATGCAGAAAGCATAGATAGTGGAAAACCTTTGAATTTAGCCCGAACCGTAGATATTCCCAGGGCTTCTGCCAATTTTCGATTTTATGCTACTGCCGCTTTACATTTCTCCTCAGAGGCCCATCTTACAGGGAACCAGGCTTTAAATTATACTTCACGAAAACCTTTGGGTGTGGCAGCCTGTATTTCTCCCTGGAATCTTCCTCTTTATCTTTTTAGTTGGAAAATCGCCCCAGCACTAGCTGCTGGAAATTGTGTGGTAGCAAAGCCTTCAGAATTAACTCCCATGACGGCTTATTTGCTTTCTAAACTATGCATAGAAGCTGGACTGCCTAAAGGCGTTCTAAACATTGTACATGGTTTGGGCCCTAAAGTAGGGCAAGCTATGGTAGAGCATAAAGATGTACCTGCTATTTCCTTTACAGGGGGAACTTTAACAGGCCAAAAGATAGCTTCTACGGCGGCTCCAATGTTTAAAAAGCTTTCACTAGAATTAGGGGGTAAAAACCCAAATATTGTTTTTGCAGATTGTGATTTTAAAGAGGCGGTTCAAAACAGCGTTCGAGCGGCATTCACAAATCAAGGTGAAATTTGCCTTTGTGGTTCCCGGATATTCATTGAACAGTCCCTATATGAAAATTTTAAGGAAGAATTTATTGAACAAGTAAAGCAACTAAAATTAGGAGACCCAATAAAAGAAGATACAAAAATAGGGGCTTTAGTGTCTCAAAATCACAAAGAGAAAGTCCTCTCTTATATTGAATTGGCGAAGGATGAGGGAGGAAAACTATTAACCGGAGGAAAAACAGCCCAGGTAACAGGCAGATGCGAGGAAGGTTTTTTTGTGGAACCTACCGTTTTTGAGGGGCTTCCTTTTGATTGTCGAACTAATCAGGAAGAGATCTTTGGCCCGGTTGTCACTCTAACTCCATTCAATTCAGAAGAAGAGGTTATTGCATGGGCTAATAGTACAAAATATGGTTTGTCGGCTACTGTCTGGACCCAAAACCTAAAACGGGCACATCGAGTGGCTGATCGAATTGAAAGTGGCATTGTTTGGGTCAATTGCTGGCTTTTAAGAGACCTTCGCACCCCTTTCGGAGGGGTAAAACAATCTGGGGTTGGAAGAGAAGGAGGAATGGAGGCCTTGCAGTTTTTTACCGAACCTAAAAACGTCTGTATTAAAACCTAAACTATAATAGTTAAGAGATAGGAATGAAAATTATTCCATAGCATTCTTATCTCTTAACCTTAATATTCTTTTAAAACAACTCCTTTATTGGTTGTCCAATAGCACTGTTTGGGGTCTTGATTTTTAACTTAAAAGCAACAGTTGGAGCAATGTCACTGATTGTTTGGTACTTCACCGATTCTCCTTGTTCGACTCCCCATCCAAACCACAGTAATGGCACGTGTGTATCATAAGTGTATCCGGAGCCGTGTGTTGTACCTGTTGGGTAGGCGTGAATCCAGGCAGGATCTAAAACTAACAGTACATCTCCGGACCTTTTTGGATAATACCCCAATTGCAAACGTCCCTTTATTCCTTGCGTATATTCATTTCGATAAATATCACTTGCAGAGTAGGCAGCAGTAATTCCATCAAAATTGAGGGAATAATTGACCAATTTCTTTCTAATGTCATCCAAGTCTAAACCTTTCTCTGCAATAAGCTTCTGGTTTAAATAAATCTGATCATTGGTTGCACCAATAATCCACTCTCCTTCTCCCAACATCTTTTCAAGATAATCATCCATTTGGCTTTTTACTTCCTTAAATGAAAGATAGCCGGCTGGCTGCTTTTTTTCCATCAGATAAGCAGGTATTTCAGCCACACCATGATCCGAAGTCAGGAATAACATATAATTCCCTTCTCCTACTTTTTCATCCAAAAAGCTTAACAAATCAGCGATATCTCTATCTAAGCGAAGATAAGTATCTTGAATTTCTTTGGATTGAGGACCGAAACCATGTCCAATAATATCGGTTGAAGAAAAACTCACTGCAAGAAAATCGGTTTCCCCATTGTTCCCCAAGTTTTCTCCTTCGATAGCTGCCATAGCAACATCTTTTACAATAGTATTTCCCCATGGAGTTGAAGTCAGGAACTTATAATCTCCATTTTTCTTTCTTAATTTTTTCAAATTATAAGGAAAAACAGGAGCTTTTTTTCCTTCGAAAGTTAACTCACCTGCCCTGTCATCTTCAGCACTTTGGGTATATTTATCAATTGGGAAAAGAGTATTCCAGTTATTTTTTAAATATTCATCAGCAAGGTTTCTCGCATTAAAGTCTGAAACCCACTTTGGCAAATCTTCCATATAGAAGGTGCTACTAATAAACCGACCATTTGTGCCATCATACCAGTAAGCCCCGTCGGCCATGTGTCCACCAGGTAAAATTGCTCCACGATCTTTAATTGAGACACTAACCACCTTACTTTGCCCACTTCCAGAAAGTTTCAATTCGTCAGTTACAGTAGATGCCACGTTATTTTTTGGAGACATTAATCCTTTTTTGGAATCACTTCCTACTGTTTCTACAGTTGTGTCACTTACACAGTACATGGTAGACCTACTATTTCTGTCAAACCAGCTATTTCCTGCAATTCCATGTCCGGCAGGGGTACTTCCAGTATAAACCGAAGCATGGCCTGGTCCTGTAAAAGTAGGAATGTAGTTATAATGGGTATTTCTGTTATTAAACCCTTCGCGCATCAAACGTTTAAAACCATTCTCTGAATATTTATCAGCAAAGCGATAAAGGAATTCCTCTCGCATCTGGTCAACAACAATTCCCACCACTAATTTCGGTTTAGCAGCATCCTTTTCTTTAGTCGATTGCCCAAAAGAAACAGCAGCCATTAACAAAAAGAAAGGAGCAAAAAATAGAGCTTTTCTATACATTTTATAAAAACGGTTTATTAATGTTCATAAAACTAATGCAATAACCAATAAATGATTTAAAAGTAAAAGAGCCTTTCTGTTATTTTAATGTTAATTTACAAGTTTAAACATAAAATTTAAATCAACTCCCCTTTTCACTGGTCCCCCTGCAATAAAGCCTCAATCTTGAATAACCAATTCCTTTTGAGAAAGAGCCTCTCTTATTGCTATTTCGGTTTTTTCAACCACTTCCTCCGCAGACATGCCTTTAGGTTCAATGGGTTTCAAGGCTGTATAATTCAATTTTTCCCCAAATGACATAGGAAAATGGCCATTTATTTGTAGTCTAAAGTTTCCATCTATTACATAAGGAACAATTAGGGCCGACGGTGCTCCCTTTAAAAGGGTACGAATTCCCGCAGCCTGAAACTTCCTCAATTGCCCATTCTTGCTCCGGGTACCTTCAGGGAAAATACAAGCGGAATAGCTGTTTTTCTCTATTTTTTTACCCAATTTAATGATCTCTCGTATAGACTGAGAACCATTTTTGCGATCAATTAATACCGAGCCACCATGTTTTAAGCTATAAGAAGCACTGGGAATATTTTTTCCAAGTTCTTTTTTAGCAACAAACTTAGGATGATGTTTTCTAAAACCCCATACAACAGCTGGAATATCATACATACTTTGATGATTGGCAACAATAATTAAAGGCCTGTCATTTGGCAATTGGTCCAAACCCCGAAAAGTAACCCTGGCCCCTAAAATCCCAAAGCTTTTAATGATAAG
>NZ_SMMB01000201.1 GCF_009711365.1 Xanthovirga aplysinae
AATCAGCAAAGGTGTTCCAGCGGTCTTCTACAGAATTGTCAGGGTTCATCATAAAGTCCATTAATAAACCTAGTGGCGCTACATCTGAAGGTAGCTTGTTAGCAAAACCTTGGGCAGCTTTACCATGCCAGAACTCCAATAGTTCTTGGGCACCTGTCAGACCACCCATAAATGCTAAATTTTTTAGAATACCTTTCATAATGGGTCCTTTTAAGGCTTTACCAATATTGGACACCAAGTTGCCTAAAGCAGAACTGTCTACCTCTATATCGGTATCAATGTCTGTATCTATATCAATTACGTTATCCACCACGTTATCTACCACGTTGTCTACGACTGTATCGATATCGATGTCGATGTCAACATCTATGTCGACTATAACGAATGGTACATCAATATCCACATCCACATCCACATCCACATCTACATCCACATCCACGTCTGTATCTACGTCTGTATCTACATCAATATCCACATCCACGTCTGTATCTACGTCCACATCCACATTTATCAGATCACCACTAGCTTCTGAAGCACTAATAATATTTTCATCTACCGAATTGGTTGTCTTAGTGACGAAGCTCTTAACAGTGTTTATAATGGCTTGCCCGGCACTTAGTAAGGCAGAAGAGGCAGTTTTTCCAAAGGCAATTACCCCATCAGCCAC
>NZ_SMMB01001027.1 GCF_009711365.1 Xanthovirga aplysinae
TTTTCCTTTCTTTAAATTGAAGTAGGTATATTCACAAAACTAGAAATAAAGCAAAATACAAAAATCAAAAAAATGGTATTTTAATTCCTATAAACAAAAATCAAATCGCATGAATTGATATGAAAACTCGTAACTGCAGTTTATAAAATAGCTGAATAAAGCATTATTGTTAAGATAATTTTATTACAATCATCTTAATTAGATCAGAAAAAAATTAAAAAACCAATACAGTAGACCTATTTACTATTTTTTTACTAAAACCAAATAAATAAAATAAACAATATAGTCCAAAAGAACATTAGAAAACATTCAGTATTCATCCGTTTATTTCCAAAACAAAAACTTGAATTCATTGAAAAAACAAGCATAAATAACTTTCACTTTCCAATATTTTTGAATATTACCCTAGAATCAAAATAAAGTCTTTAAAACATTATGAATCAGAACCATCAATAGGCATTAACCGAAATACATAGCCGGTTTCCACGCCTATATAAATGTATCCGTCCGGCCCCATTTTCACTTCTCTTAAACGACCTATATTTTTCACCAATAACTCCTCACCCACCACTTGATTATCGACTAAAACACTACGATTAAGATATCTATACCGTAAGGAACCTACAAGAAGACTTCCTTTCCAGTCACCATATTTATCACTATTGACAAAGGCCAAATTTGTGGGGGCAATGGATGGAGTCCAATAATGTAAGGGTTGTTCCATTCCTTCTTGCTCTGTTTTATCGGTGATTATGGTTCCATTGTAATTTATACCATAGGTAATTACTGGCCAGCCGTAATTAGCCCCAGATTTTATAATATTTATTTCATCTCCACCTCTCGGTCCATGTTCTGTTGACCACAATTCATTGGTAAAAGGGTTTAGGGTTAAACCTTGTGGATTCCTATGACCGTAAGAATATATCGACTTCATGGCATTTGCTATATGGTAGAAAGGGTTGTCCTCAGGGATGCTCCCATCATCCCGTATTCGATGAATTTTACCACCACCTCGCTTAAGGTTCTGTGGATTCCCATAGGTATCACCGCGATCACCAGCTGTGATATATAAATATCCCTGATCATCAAACACCATTCGTGAACCATAATGTATTCTGGAATCGGCATAAGGTAAAGCCTCAAAAACCAACTTTGACTCGGTTAACTGATCTCCAATCAACCTACAACGACTCACCGTTGTAGCAGATAATGTTCTTCCATTTTCTCTTTTAATTCCAGAATATGCAAAATACACCCAATTGTTTGCCTCAAAATTGGGATGGATTACCACATCCAGCAAACCTCCCTGACCACTTGAATGAACATCTGGCACTCCTCCTATTTCAATTTTATTCCCATTTGCATCTATTCTATACAAGCGGCCAGATCTATTGGTTATCAACAATTCATTATCTGGCAAAAACCCAATACCCCAAGGAACACCTACCCCAGAGGCGATGGTGTCCAACGAAAAGGTCAACAATTCTGTTTTAAAAGTATCGGACTCAATAACTTCATCCTCAATCCCATATCTTTCAATATTCGTAATAGCGGTCTGGATATAATCTACTAATCCATGAATCTGTTCCTCAGACAAACTGCCTTCAAATGCTGGCATGCCATCATTGGGATAACCTTTTTTTATGGATTGAAAAATATCGGTCGCAGACTTTCCATGTTTCCACACACGATCAGCAAATGCCTCTACGGTGCTCCCATGGCAAGAGGAACAATATTGTAAATACAACTTCTGGGCTTCCTGAGAATTCTCATCTAGTAGAGCAACCTGTCCATTGTTATCTTTACCGACACATTGAAAAAAAATAAAGCCTAACAAACCAATTAATAAGGTATTTTTAATCATTGCCGTCATATAAAAATAAATTTGAAAAGGATAGAAATATTTGGTGAACTCACTATACCATTCTCTTGTGCTGTACAATGTAACAAAAATTGCGATTGGATAGAAATGTAAAATTTTTTTTAACCTGTCCAAACCTATGATTATCAGAAAGGACTAATGTTTTTTCCATTTTATTCAAATATTATTTTTAAATTTATCCAAAATAGAACCGGCAAGTCAGCCCCTGGTGTTTTTACTCCTCCTTCTATCCCCAGAAGTTTTTAAAAAAAAATTATTTACCATTTATTTATCTTGAATAAAAAAACAACTAATAGCTATTGCCTTCAATTTGTTAATTTGGAAAGAGAAGTTCCTCAAATCGAACCAAAAAATTGGATAGGATAGTTGTCAAATAAAGTTTCTCTGGAAAAAATATCAATCGAAAGAAAATAGTTATTTAAAGCAAAGAAGCCTTTTGCCCTAATTGAAATCATAAACATTTCTTTCTCCCTCTTTTGCAGATCCAGACGGCCTCAGATATATGATAGTTGCCTTTGATGTTCAATATTATGATGATTATGCAAAAGCAATTGGTTTAGGTTTTGATAATTGGAGAGATAGCAAGCCCAAATTAATTTTAGCACAAAAAATATATGGTGTAAAAGAATATGTCTCAGGAGAGTTTTATAAAAGAGAACTGCCTTGCATTCTTACCCTTCTTAAGAAATTTGATTTAGAAAATATAGAATTGATAATTATTGATGGATATGTACAACTCAATAAAGATGGTAAATTAGGGCTTGGTGGTTACCTATATAAAGCATTAAATGGTAAAATACCAGTAATTGGAATTGCTAAGTCTAGTTTTTATAGTGCCAAAGGAATAATTAAAGAATTAATAAGAGGCCAAAGTAAAAAGCCTCTTTATATCTCTTCTATTGGCATTGAAAGTGTAAAAGCCTGTAAATTGATTAAATCCATGAGTGGGGATTATCGAATTCCTACTCTTCTTCAAATACTAGATAGCAAAACAAAGGAAAAGTAAAGACAATGTTTCAATAGACCCCCTTTATGACAAAAAAACCAATAGTCGTTGAGGGAACCCCAATAAATGTAATTGAAGTTTTTTCACCTTATTTCTTAAGTAAACAGGAACCAGTCTTCTTTTATTATAGGGAAAGTAGAATAGTGATAAAGTTTCCATCGATATCTGCAAAATCGCCTGATTAAATGAAACTTTTCCAAGCTTTATTTTTGCCACAAAATATGTATTTTTATAGGGCATACCTACAAAAAATAAGCATCCCCGAAACTTAATATTATTTCTAAATAACAACTAGTACTCTTCACTACATAAAATGTTCCCCTCCAAATATTTTCAATATTGTTCCTATCAATAATTCCCCTGAATATGAAAAATCAGAAACCAAAATGGGAGAATTGGCAAGAATACTTGCTTACTGAATATCGAGGATGGATATCGACCATCTTTCTTCTGCCTCTTTCAGTTCTATTTTCCATTTATTTCAAATGGAAGCAAAAGTGGCCTGTCAATCCCTCAAAAACCTGGCTAAAACATGAAAAAGGAATTAATAGCATCAAGGAACAATTACGACAGTGGAGAGAAGATGGAGCAAAGGAAAAATTATGTACAGGACGTAGCCCCTGGAAAACTATGAGTGAATTGATTCCAGATAAAGACAGGTATAGAAAAATCAACATCGATATGGATAATATCTTGGAAATTGATGAAGACCGGCAAGTGGTCAAAGTAGAACCTTTGGTGACCATGGGGCAAATTACAGCAGCATTAAAAGGTAGGGGTTGGACACTGACTTTGGTTCCCGAACTCGATGACCTCACCGTAGGAGGCCTTTTAATGGGTTTTGGGGTTGAAAGCAGCAGTCACCGATATGGTTTGTTTCAACATATTTGCAAATCCTTTTCTATCCTCACTCCCGATGGAGAATTAAGACATGCTACCCCAAATGAAAATAGGGATCTTTATTATTTAGTTCCATGGAGTCATGGAACCTTAGGTTTTTTGGTGGCTGCAGAATTAAAGATTATTCCATCCAATAGGTTTGTCCGCCTAGAGTATCAAGCAACCTTTTCTCCTGATCAATTGGTTAGCGTATTTGAATCCGCAAGCCAGGAAAAAGAAAAGCACCATTTTGTGGAAACTCTTGTCTTTTCAAAAGACAAGGCAGTAGTAATGAAAGGCAATTTAGTAGACAGGCCACAGAAAGATGGAATTCTAAATAAAATTGGCCGATGGCATAAACCCTGGTTTTTTAAGCATGTAGAGTCTTATCTGGAAAAGGGAAATGGAATAGAATATATACCCCTGCGACAATACTATCACCGTCATACCAGAAGTTACTTTTGGGAAATGAGGGAAATCATTCCATTTGGAAATAACCCATGGTTTCGATGGCTTCTTGGCTGGGCTATGCCTCCTCATATTCAATTATTAAAAAGACTGCAAAGCGAAACCATTCGGAAGTTAAGAGAACGGTTTCATGTAGTGCAAGATATGATTGTCCCCATATGTTTTTTAAAAGATTCATTAGAATATTTGGCTAAACACTACAGCCTTTATCCACTATGGCTTTGTCCATTATTAATCAAAGATAATGAAAGTGGAACCGGGTTTATTTATCCCTACCAATCCGATAAGGGAAATAGGGAGGAACTCCCATTTGGGACCAATTCACAATCAATACTGAAAAAGGAGAATAGGAATAATGAAGGCCACTTAGATCGGTCGCTTCCGGAGGAATTATTTGTTGATATTGGAATCTACGGCACTCCAATGGTCAAAAGTTTTGAAGGTAACAGGGAATTGAAGAATCTAGAGCATTTCGTTATAGAACATCATGGTTTTCAAGCCCTTTATGCAAGGACACTTTTAAGTGAAAAACAATTTCGTCAAATGTTCGACCACAAGGATTATGACAGAATTCGGCAAGAACTCCCCTATGTAAAAGAGGCTTTCGAGGAAGTTTATACAAAGCTGACAAAAGGACGTATCCAACCGGATAAAAAGAGAAAAAAAGTCAAGCAAAAGGCTCTCTAAATCTTTCATTTACATATTAATAATGAAATACATCTATTTATAAAAATATGTTTGTTCTAAAACTGGGGTCCGAAACTTCTCTACTTACAGAAATTGGGAACTTTACCTTCAATTAATTGACCACCCTGGACAATTAGAGAGATTCCCAAATTTGCTTGGGCCATTCTGGTCAAAAAATCATTTTCCTTTAGAGCATGTTTTCCAACAATAATTATCTCGCACGAGGAAATTCATCTTTTAATAAAGGAAAAATGATTTTAATACTGTCTTTCACTATATTGAAAGATTGATTAATCCTTCTTGGGGTAGGAAAAGGTTTCTGTAGTTCAAGAATTCCAATAAATGCCACAGAAAAAAAATGCTTAAGGAGGATACCTTTATTTTCAGAAATTCCAGCCAAAATGGCCATGGGCTCAGCAGAAAATTTCCCTCCTTTTTTTAAGTAAAGAAAACAAGCCCTTCGTAAAATTTTATGTAGAAAAAAACGGTAAAGGGAATAGGCCAATATATTAATTGAAGAGTTTTCCTTATACCGTTTTAAGTAAAACTGATGAATCTCCTTCAGTAAAAGTTTTTTGTCTTTGAGACTTCTAAGGCGGATAATGCGATCACCTAAAGATTTGGTATCTCTCAAAGATACTGTCATTCCCGCCCCTGTGGTTGGATGACGCATGTTTAAGCTATCCCCCAAAACCACTACTCCCCTTTTTAAAATAGGCTTAGAAGCCAGAAGAGCTGTAGCTTTTGCCTTAGGTTTATCGTTGGAAACAGCCTCAAAAAACTGAAGTTGTAGACTTTTCGGTAGTTGTGGTAATATTTTATTTATCAAATACCCCTTTAACTCATCACCTTTAATGGGTGAGTTGGTGTTAGGAAAATCAATTAGAATTCTAACCTTACCGCTTCCAACAGGATAAACCAATACAGGTCCAGGATTAGCCATAATCACATGACCGTGATTAGCAAAGGGCAACCTACAGTTTTCCAATACATACCCCACCATAAAACCTTTTATTCTTACTTTTCCTTTATTTAAAAAAGGACGAAGGGTACTTTGACTCCCTTGGCAAATTACTGTTAAATTTGCCCGAATTTCCTTTATTCCATTGGTAGAAGAGCGATATTGAACTCCAAGAACTTCCCCTTTTTTGCCTGTTACCAATTGAATTACATTCCCTTTAAAACAATGAACCCGTTCATTCTCTGCAAATTGCAAACGAAGGTTTTGGACAAATTTCCCATACCTGAAACCGAAGCCTTTTTGAAGGCATTTTTCAGCATCTTTAGGGTAAGCAATCCGGTAGGATTGATTTTGCAAAAACATAGCATAACCCTCAATTGGCTGGGCATCTATCCCTTGGAAGACTTTGTCCAGTCCCATTTCAGTAAGTTTAAGTACACCTCCTGGTTGTAACAATTCCCCTATAATTTCATCAGGCTCTTCCCAACACCGTTCTACTATAGCAATATTAAAATCAAACTTCCCTAAATATGCGGCTAAAGCGGCTCCTGAAATTCCAGCACCCACAATACAAAGATCATACATTGGGTTTTGCACTTCTTTATTAGTATTGCTCATTAACTAATAATTCTTAACGGTCAGAGGAAATGTATGCATACTTTCTTTTCTAGCTTTTCCCATGTATTCTCCTAAAAGAAATTATACATTCAATATTTTTTAATGGGATTTTTTTATCCTTCTTCTCCCATTAGTTAATTACCTTTTGCTTACTCCTCATTTAATTTAATAAAGAATTAGGAAGAAAAAATTCCCCATTTAATATAGTCCCTGTGATTTTATTCTTCCTCCC
>NZ_SMMB01000350.1 GCF_009711365.1 Xanthovirga aplysinae
CCCAATTCAACTGGAATACTTCCACTTAATCCATTAGATCCCAAATTCAAATTTATTACCCGATTACCCTCCACCTCTACGCCATACCAATTTTCCACATCTCCTTCCAACCATCCCTCATTATTCTTCCAGCTATCACCAGCGGTAAGTTGGTAAAGGACCGCAAGAGCAGTGTAGTTTTCGACAAAGACACCTCCCAATAAGCCATCCGGACCGGGAATAACTAAAGTTTCCACCTTAGAAAAAAAACTTCCTTCGGTCTTTATCCGGTAGTAAAGAGCAACCTCCATAGGAAGGTTCTTATGAGTATATTCCCTAGTTCCTGGTTGTAGGGAAATCTGCTGTGCATCACTAAAGTCCGCCTTTCTTGCCCACTCCAAGGTAAGGTTCCTGTCAGAACCTTCTTCCCAGGTCAACAGGGCTTCATTAGTGGACTCATTTAAGGTGGCAGAAAAATTTACTGGTGGCAAAAAGTGGCAGGAAAAGGAAGCTTCCCAACCTATAGGGGGTGGATTGACACTGGAATTATTGGAAACAAAACGTAACGTTAGAGCTCCTGAAGGGTTACTTGCTTGTACTTTAAAAGGCAAACGGGTGCCAGAATAAACAGCAAGCAGGGGCGCATTTATGTCCTCCCCATCATAAACAGAAAGTAAATCATTATCAACCTCAAAAGAAGTAAAACTAAGCTGAAGGTTCTTTCCTGCCTCCCCCGGATAAAGCGTTTGAGTAATATCCAGATTAAAATCATATTTCTCTCCTCCACCGGGATCTTTATAAAAGCCTTCGCAGCCGGTAATGGAAGCTTCACTCATATTAAAAATTGGAGGAAGCACCTCAAGCGTAAAGGACTGTGTTTCATGTACCTGACCATCTGAAACTTCTAATACTATGGAATGACTCCCTGCGTCATCATGAGCAGGAACACCCGACAAAAACGTTTCCGCTGCATGAACCTTCCTAATTTTATAATTATAAACATCAGATACATACACATTGTCTCCGGCGTCCACCGCTACTCCAAACGGCCTATTAAAACTGGCCGAAACGGCATCACCATCTTGAACACCCTCGCCCCCTGACCCAGCGAAGGTGCTCACCTGACCTCCTACACTAATTTTTCTGATCTTGTAATTACCCCAATCCGCTACATATACATTGCCTCCGGCGTCTACGGATACTCCATACGGACCATTAAAACTGGCCGAAAGGGCATCACCATCCTG
>NZ_SMMB01000475.1 GCF_009711365.1 Xanthovirga aplysinae
GATGGGAAAACTGACCTTTTTGTTAAAGGCCATGGAACCTACAGGGCCTTATATTTAGCTAATGTATCAGGTAACGGTTTCAGTAGAGTATTTATGGGTAACGAAGATGGAGTAGGAGGAACTGACAGTGAGGCGTTCTTTACTACTACTGAAAGTAAAATACTTTATCCATGGGATTATAACATCTATGACACAGAAGAGTTAACTTCCCAGCTGGCAAATAATAAAACCCATAGCTCTCAAAATTTTAAGGAAAATCCAAATTTACAAATAGACCTTTCCCTAGCTAAAACACCGGGAAGCTTTTATCCTAATCCATTTCAAGATCATTTAAATATACCCACGAACAATTCAGGGAAACTAGTGATTATTAATATGCTTGGTCAAATAGTTTACCAATGCGAAAACTGCAAAACTACTATTGATTTACGCCATTTAAAAACAGGACTTTATCAAGCCTTATTGATTGATAACTCTGGAAAGATCATTTTAAATGCTAAAATCATGAAGATTAGTGGGTCCAATTGATCTATTAATTTCACCCAACAGTGATAAAGAATAGCCGGAAAAATAATTTTCCGGCTTATTTAATTTTTTACTTTGTACCCATCTATAATGAATATGGATTAAGTCTCTTGCTTCTATTTAACATAATGATATTTATAACACATCGAAAAACGCCTTATTTTAAAGGCTTAAAAGCGGATGCCCGCTGAATTGCATATTTCCCATAGCGGTTCCGGATCTGATCGGTTGCCTGGAGTAAAGCAATCTTTTGGTTGGTATCATCAAATAAATTAATTTGATGGCCACCGCCTACTAATCCTGACAAACGCAATCCTATAAGTCTAATTCGTAAACGTTTTTCGTAAATCTTATCAAACAGCTCTTTCGCTCTTTCAATTATTAGATCGTCTGAAGCAGAGTAAGGAATTTTGCATTGGCGGTTGTGAGTATCAAAATTATTATAGCGAATTTTGACTGTCACCACAGAGCATACTTTATTTTGCTTTCGGAGTTGGTAACATAGCTTCTCAGCAAAAGCGGTCAACAAGGACTTCATGCCATTTATATCCATACTGTCTTTACCAAAAGTATGTTCTGTAGAAAGAGATTTAGCCTCTTGCTCCGGAAGAACTTCGCTTGGATCTATCCCATTAGCCTTCCTATGCATGACACGACCGTTCTTTCCAAACAACTGTTCCAGGATCTCAACTGGGGTTTCTGCAAGTGTCTGAATTTGTTTTATTCCCACACGGAAGAGAAGCTTTTGGGAAGCATGGCCAATCATCGGAATTTTACTTATAGATAAAGGATTAAGAAAAGGTTTTACCTTCTGCTGAGGAATATAAAGCTTGCCATTGGGCTTACCTTCTGAGGTAGCGATCTTGGCCACGGTTTTGTTGGCCGAAAGCCCAAAAGAAATAGGAAGTCCACTTTCCTGTATAATACTATTTTGAAGCTCAGAGGTCCATTGATAAGAACCAAAAAAACGGTCCATTCCACTTATGTCCAGGTAAAATTCATCAATAGATGCCTTTTCAAAGAGCGGGGCTTTTTCTTGGATAATTTCAGTTACTTCAGTACTCTTTTGGGAGTACATTTCCATATCTCCTCTAATCCAAATAGCATCAGGGCAACGTTGCCGAGCATATCTAGCTGGCATGGCAGCATGGACACCAAAATAGCGAGCTTCATAGGAACAGCTTGCTACCACTCCCCTGTCAGATTTACCTCCAATAATAACAGGCTTCCCCCATAATGCCGGATTAATTAAGCGTTCACACGACACAAAAAAAGTGTCCAAATCCATATGT
>NZ_SMMB01000570.1 GCF_009711365.1 Xanthovirga aplysinae
TTTTTTTTTCCTTTTGCTATCTTTCTAAAAAAGAATTGATTTCTTTGGCATTAAATATAGAGGAAAAGAACCAAGTATATATTTTTTAATGAGCAAATTAATCAGGCAAAGTATTGTAAGTAGTCTTTTATCTTATTTGGGAGTTCTTGTTGGTTACTTCAATATCATCTGGTTCTTTCCTTATGTTTTTAGCACCGAACAACTTGGTTTAGTCCGTGTAGTGCAGGATATGGCTTTGTTAATGACTCCCTTTGCACAAGCTGGCTTAAGACAAAGTTTACTAAGGTTTTACCCACGTTTTGAAGCCAAAGGGGAAAAGACTTCTTTTCTTTCATTTATTTTTTTGGGAGGGGTTCTTTCTTACGTGATCTTTTTTATCGGTTTTGAACTCTTCCGGCCTTATATAATGGATTTATTTGAGGAAAGGTCTGCCATGTTGGTAGAATACGTTCATGTTGTGCTTTTCATGGTATTTATTCTGGTAATTACGGGTTTATTTGAAGGTTATGGGCAAATGCTTTTTAAGGTCTCTGTTCCAAACTTTATTCGTGAAGTACTGTTAAGGCTATTCCTGACCATTCTTACCTTTTGTTATTTTAAGCAAATTATCACCTATGATTTGTTGGTCAATTTAATCGCAGGGGCTTATTTATTGGCCTTTTTGCTGTTGTTTATTTATTTCATTTATCTAAAAGTAATACCGTTTCAATTTAAAATTGAATTTCCTGAAAGGAGATTGTTTCGTGAAATAATCCGCTATGGTTCCATTGTGGTTTTAGGGTCAAGTGGCTCTTTGTTAGTGGCTAAAGTTGATAGTTTAATGGTAGCATCAATGCTTGGAATATCCGAGGCAGGAATTTATACTACCATGTTTAATGTAGCGGTGGTGATAGAGATGCCCCGGAGAGCTTTGGCGCAATTAACTGCTCCAATAGTTTCTACGGCGTTTCAGCAGGTTAAAATTCGGAAAATAAAGGCCCTTTACCAAATAATTTCTATTAATCAGTTAGCCCTGGGAACGTTACTTTTTATTGGGATTTGGGCTAATTTGGATAGTTTGTTTTATATGATGCCCAAAGGAGATGAATTTCGGGCTGGAAAATATGTTGTATTGTTGATTGGTATTAGCAAGTTGTTGGATATGGCGACAAGTATAAATAGTGATATTATTTCTATGTCCAAATTCTATAGGTTTAACCTTTATGGTGTAAGTATTATTGGATTACTTACTGTTGTGGCTAATATTATTTTTATACCCATTTATGGGTTAAATGGGGCGGCCCTCGCTTCTTTATTAACCCTGGGGATATATAATTTTATTAAGTTAATCTTTATCTATTTCAAATTTAAAATGCAGCCTTTTGGTTTTAATACAATAAAAATTTTAATCATTGGGGCTTTGGCCTATTATTTATCTACCTTAATTCCAAGGCACCCTTTAGCATTGGTAGATGTGGGAATTCGATCTGCATTAATCACTTTGATTTATGTCCCTTTGATTATTGCTCTAAAGGTTTCACCAGATGTAAATCGTTTTTATCATCTGTTGGTTTCCAAGCTTCTCCATTTTGTTCGAAAGTGAAGGCTTTACTTTAAGGGATGTTTTTTTGTTTTTAAAAATTTTTCAGATTTTGGCATGATTTTAGAATTTTTTTACTCATTCTGAGTTTAGAAATAATGGATAATAGACCAATAGGAGTATTTGATTCAGGTTTGGGGGGACTTTCTGTGTGGAAGGAATTAGTTACGTTGATGCCAGAAGAGTCGATGATTTATTATGCAGATAGTGGAAACTGTCCTTATGGTCCAAAACCGGAAGAAGAAATTACTGCCATTGTAAATAAAATCAGTAAATTTCTTATTGAAAAAGAGTGTAAAATAATTGTAGTGGCTTGTAATACTGCTACTAATGCAGCTATTGACCATTTGCGATCTTCCTTTTCTGTGCCTTTTATAGGAATGGAGCCTGCCATTAAACCCGCAGCTATACAGACACGCAGTGGAAAAGTGGGAATATTGGCTACAGAAGGGACTTTAAATGGAAAGAAATTTAAGAAGACAGCCACTACCCATGCATCTCACTTAGATTTGATGGTGCAGGTAGGCCAAGGGTTAGTGGAACTTGTAGAAGAAGGGAAGGTGGAGACAAAAGAGGCAGAAACACTTTTAAGAACCTATATAGAACCAATGATGGAAAATCAGGTGGATCAATTGGTTTTGGGCTGTACACATTATCCTTTTTTACAACCATTAATTGGAGAAATTACAAAAGATAGTATTTCTGTACTTAACCCAGCAGAAGCTGTGGCCCGGCACACATTGAAAATATTAAGGGAAGAACAATTGTGTTTTTCTTCAAATGGAAGAAAACCGTTCTATCATTTTTACACAAGTGGCAAAGCGGTTAAATTAGGGGAATTTCT
>NZ_SMMB01000290.1 GCF_009711365.1 Xanthovirga aplysinae
TAAGTGAAGGAAAAAGTAAAGGTAATTTCGAATTAATAATTAGGGATTTGGGTTTAAAAAGGTGAATTAATTTTTGCTGATAGCATTTAGCTAACTTTAAAAGTTTAAAACCCTTTTTAAATCATTCGTAAGGTTATCTATTTGATATTAATGTCGAAAAAAGGAACACATAATACTTATTTTAGAAATGTTTGGGAAGCAATTCGGACCTTAGCAGAAGGAGCGAAATTAACCCTAAAGCATATCTTCGAATCAAAGGAGGAGAGAGGAAATTCTTCCGTGGAATCGGATCAATATTTTGAGAAACATTCCGGAAGAGTGACTTTGCAATATCCTAAAGAGTCTTTGCCTGTTCCAGATAATGGTAGATATCGCCTGCATAATGAAATAGATGATTGCATTGTTTGTGATAAATGTGCGAAGGTTTGCCCCGTAAATTGCATTGAGATTGAACCCATTCGTGCGGTGGAGGAAATTGGGAAGACTTCCGATGGAACCTCCAAACGAATTTATGCCGCAAAGTTTGATATTGACATGGGCAAATGCTGTTTTTGTGGTTTGTGTACTACGGTTTGCCCTACGGAATGCCTTACAATGACCAAGGCTTATGATTTCAGCGTGTACGATATCAATGAGCATAATTATGGCTTTGCTGAGATGACGCCAATGGAAATTCTTTTGAAGAAAAAAGAGTTGGAAGAATTTAATCAGGCGAAAGCAGCAGCAAAAAAGGAAAAAAGTTTACAAGAAAAGTCAAAACCTACTTTAACAAAAGAAAAACCTGTTAAGAAGGGAAGGCCTACTTTTAAACCAAAAGTAAAGGTAGCTTCCAAGGCAGAGGCTGGAGAAGACATAAAGAAAGAAGCTCAAAGGCAAGCTCTAGAGTTAATGCAGGAAGGAAAAAAGGTAAAAGAGGAAGAAAAGCCTAATAAACCAGTTTTTAGACCAAAAATAAAACCTTCCTCATCTTCTGATGCTGAAAAAGGAGCAGAAAAGGAA
>NZ_SMMB01000583.1 GCF_009711365.1 Xanthovirga aplysinae
GTAGTTGAAGAGGTTCCTTATTGGAGTATTACTTGGGAAAGAGAAGATAAAGGAGGGATGAGAACTATTTCTTTAAATGGATTAACAGGAGAAATCGTTCAAGAGTTCGATGAAGATTACCCCATAGAGGAATAAATCAAAACCATTTACCTCTAATTACTTTTGGTACTGGAAGGAAGCTTTAACTGTAAATTCAAGGATAGGCCAAATTCCTTTTTTTCTAAAACAAGCACCTTGTGCTTTAAAACTGTCTTTCTTCCTATTTCTTATTTCCTTTAACTTTTATCTACCTATACTAAAGATCTAAATTCAAAAGCAATAGTACTATTTAAGGTTAGAATAAAATCAACCGTTACCCACAAAATCTTACCTGCTATGGGGCTACGTCATAGTTTTGATAATAATACATCCTTTGGTTATCAAAAAAAAGTCACCCAAACATAATGGATTATTCCACAATTCAAAAGTCAATCCGGTTACGGAAATGGAAATAAATCTGGAAAACTCTTGAAAAAGAATAATTAGATGAAAAATTACATAATAATAGGAATGCTAATATTAGCAACAAATTGTGAAGCCCAAATCGGGAACCAAAAGGGTATAAAAATGAAAACTTTTGATATAGAAAATTTTAACAAGCAAATGACTTTGTCGCCTCAATATGAGGGCTTTTATTTAGAAGATAGCACTTATATCAAACAATTTGCAGCTGGTGGGGAAGGTAAGGACAAATTGTATGTTGAATTTGAGTCCCCTCCTTCTCCTGCTTTGTTTCAAACCTACCGAGTTTTTTACTATAATGGTAAATTGAAATTAGAAGGCTTACAGTTTCCCAACGATTTCGAAAAAGGAATATGGAGAGAATACGATGAGCAAGGCAATCTTATCAAAGAAACAAACTACGACGAGCCTTTTAAATTCTCCTTTGAAGATATCCTTCATTGGATCGAAGAAAGAGATATTGATATGAAAGCTTTTGACTTCAGGATAGCAAGAGGAATAGATGATTATGGGAAACCAGGTTGGGATATCACTTGGGAAAGGGCGGATAAAAAAGGGTTACGCAGAGCTTTTATTGATGGGATTACTGGAGAAATTGAAAAAGAATTCGACCAAGATTACCCCATAGAGGAATAATTCAAAAGGAAATTACAATTTACGGCTGATTTCTTTTAGTAACGGAAGGAATGAATGTTTAAATTTTAATTCCTTCTTTTTTATCTTTTCTCTTTTTACCAGCATCAATTTGGTACTAGCCATATTTTTTACAAGGGGGCAAAAGATGCATCATATACCTACTCTAAGAAAATTAAGGTTTTAAATCATAGGTATTTTTGCTATCTAAATTTTTCATATGCTCCTCTTGGACTTTAAGTTATAACAAGGCCTTCATGTAATTTAGAAATCTTCGAATACCAATTAAATTTTTGTTTAATATTTTGTGCTGCTAAAAAGGCAACCATTTATCTTTTTAGTTATGGCAGTCCACATTTGAAGCTTTAATGCATGTTAAATACTTTCATATTGATCTTATAACCAATATTGTTAAATTCACTGACTATATTTTATAATAAAAATATGTCTTTTATAAAATCATTCATTAAAAGATCATTTGTTGTCATTATTACTGTAACCATTATTATTGGGGTAGGTTTACTGTGGTTTTTCATGGCTAATGAAGCCCCGATTTTAAAAGGAAAAATCATTCCTCAGATAAAATATAAAAAAGACCTGACTTTAGATGTCTATCTTCCCACTCAACTGGCACACCCCAAAACACCCGTTGTGGTATTTATTCATGGAGGAGGCTGGATTATGGGAAGAAAGGAGGCTCTCAATGTCAATCGGTTTCATGGAGCTATCAATCAATTAAGAGATAATGGATACGCTGTGGTTAGCCCTGAATATACTCTAGCAAAAGCTGATAAATCACCATTCCCTGATTGTATCCATGATGCTTTTGATGTATTAAGTTGGGTGAAGAGAAATGCCAAAAAATTCAATTTTGACACTCAAAACATAGGAGTGCTTGGGGAATCAGCCGGGGCCCATATTGCCATGATGGCTGCCTACACTCAGGACGAAAAGCTACCCTCCATTGGACTTTCTCTAAACTATGTCATTAATGTATATGGCCCAAGCGATTTGGAAGAGCTCTACCAAATGCCTGCTTTAGATAAAGTCAATGAGCTTTTGGAAAAGCTACCAGGCTCTTTAGGAGACAACCTTGATATTACACATTACCTTTTTGGCTTCAACCCAAAATTGGATAGCCTGAAAGCAAAAAAATTTGCGAATCATTACTCTCCCATTCAATATTTAAATACTAAAGCTCCTCCTACTCTTATCATCCATGGAAGTAAAGACCAAATTGTCCCCCTATCACAAGCCTTAAATTTGAAAGAAAAACTTGATACTTTGCAAATTGAACATGACCTACATATTCTGGAAAATGTGGACCATGCATTTATGGGTGCCTCTTCTGAACAAAAACAGCTTGTGCAGGATTGGATTTTAACCTTTATTCAAAAATACTATAGGGAAAAAGA
>NZ_SMMB01000626.1 GCF_009711365.1 Xanthovirga aplysinae
CGAGTGGCCAGAAAATAGATAAGAAACAATACAAGCAATTGCAATAAAAATCCCTCCTTCAATTCCAAACAATTCAATACCCATCAGAATACAGGCTAATGGAGTATTTGTGGCTGCTGCAAATACGGCCACAAAACCCATTCCTGCCAGGAGGGCCATGGGGAGGGGAATTATCCAAAATAACATATTTCCCAAAGTTGCGCCAATGAAAAATAGTGGAGTTACTTCTCCTCCTTTAAAACCGGCAGCAAGGGTAAAAGTGGTAAAAAGAGTCTTTAATAGAAAGTCATAAATCGGTACTGGCTGGTGAAAAGCTTCTATAATCACAGGTAATCCCAGGCCAATGTATCTGGTGGAGCCCATTAACCATACCACAAGGGCAATAATTATTCCGCCGATTACTGGCCTAAGAGGTGGATAAGAAATCTTATTTTTGAAATGCCTTGAAAAGAAGTGAATCATTTTTGAAAACAGACGTCCTGCCAAACCAAAGGCCATGCCTGCTAAAATAGCCCAGACCAGATTAGAAAAATTTACTTCCGGAATGATTGGAATACTGTAATGTGTATGGTTCACCGGCCATAATTCACAAAAATAATTCGCTAAATAAGCCACCAGGAAGCTGGGAAAAATAGCTTCATATCGGATTCGGCCTATTATCAAAACTTCCAGGGCAAATATGGCTCCAGCTAGGGGCGTACCGAAAACAGAGGCAAAACCCGCACTTATACCAACTATAATTAAAATTTTCCGATCTCTGGTTTTAAGTTTAAACCATTTTGTAAATTGGTCAGCTATAGAACCGCCAATTTGGACGGCTGTGCCTTCACGTCCTGCAGAACCACCAAAGAAGTGAGTAGCAACCGTAGTAATTAGCACAATTGGAGCCATTTTAAGAGGAATTACCTTTTTGGGGCTGTGGAATTCTTCTATTAGTAAATTATTTCCTTTTTCCACACTTTGATCCCATAAATAATAAGATAAACCAATGAGAAACCCACCCACTGGAAGAAGGGCAATGATCCAAAGGTGAGCTTCTCTCCATTCTGTGGCCCAATTAAGGGCAATTAAGAATAGAGCCGAAGCTGATCCTGCTAAAGCCCCAATTAGGGTGCAAATGATTAACCAGCGAATCACATAAAAAATAAGGTGGCTTTGCTTAATAAAAAATGTATGACCAATTAATTGGAAATGTCTCATCACACTCAGGTTTAAGAATAAAAATGCACTTGAGTCTGAAAAGATTTTTTTGAAAAAGATTGGATTAGGCAGTACCTAGCATTTTCAAAAAAACAGTTAAAATATTGAAAATGAAGGCAATATGCTAAAGTTTCTCTTTCTTCAAATCTTCACAAACCATATAGTAGGCGCCATCATCCTGAGTGTTCAGGCGGTTCAAGGCAGACACCATTGCCTTTATGTAACGCAATAGTAACAAAACTAATTTATTTTTAAAACGCTCGTCGATTATAATTATTGATGGACTCCACTGAAGGTCAATATGTAAGTATGGTTTTGTGTTTTTCTTTTTGAGATTACTGGTATGGAAAAATTGATTTTTCCAGGAAACCTTATGGGATATTATGCATATTTGTGCTAAAATTTAAGTTTAGCATTAAGCAATGAAAGGCACAGTAATTATAGCATGCGGTGGGGGCCCAGCACCAGGTATCAATACCGTTATTAGTAGTATTAGTAAAGTGTTTTTGAAAAATGGATACCGTGTAATTGGGGTCCATGAGGGATATAAAGGCTTATTTTCCGCCGACGCAAAAACAGAAGAAATTGACTTTGAATTTGCTGATAAAATATACACCAGGGGTGGATCGGCTTTAAATATGAGCCGATTTAAACCTAAAGATGAGGATTTTTCTACGGAGCTATTTGAGCGCTACAATGCCAGCCTCCTAGTGACGATAGGCGGTGATGATACAGCATCCACCGCAAACCGATTGGCTAAATTTCTAGCTCAGCATGAGCTTAATATTGCTAACCTTCATGTGCCTAAAACCATAGATAATGATCTTCCCCTACCTAATAATACACCTACATTTGGTTTTCATTCAGCCAAGGATGAGGGCGTTAAGATTGGAACCACGGTCTATGAAGATGCTAGAACTAGTCAGAACTGGTTTGTATTGGCCTCAATGGGCCGTTCGGCCGGACATTTGGCCTTGGGAATTGGGGCTGCCTGTCATTTCCCAATGATAATCATTCCGGAAATGTTTCATAAAACGGAAATAACTTCCGACAAAATAGCCTGTTTGGTTATTTCTTCTATGTTAAAGCGGAAATTGATGGGCTTAAACTTTGGTGCAGCCATCATTAGTGAGGGAATATTCCACTTTATGTCCGACCAGGAAATCCAAAATACAGGGGTGAATTTTACTTACGATGCTCATGGACATCCGGAATTATTTAATGTGAGCAAATCACATGTTTTTAATATGTTGATTCAACGGAAGCTTCGAGAAATAAATGTAAAGGTTGGAAGCAGGCCGGTAGAATTAGGATTTGGGATTCGTTGTTCCCGACCTATCGGATACGATCTTACTTATTGTACATTGTTAGGCCTTGGTGTTTATGAATTGTTTAGGGAAGGGGTTAGTGGTGCTATGGTAAATGTAGATCAATATGGTAAAGTTTCCCCACTCTATTTGAAAGATATTGAAGATGAAAAAGGAAAAGTAATTCCGCGTCTGGTCGATATAAATAGTCCCATGGTGCAATCGTTGGTGAATTATAATTTACATTATTTGACTTCAGAAGATTATGAGAAGGTGGACAAATGGGTAGAAAAGCCTGACCAGTTTGATTTTCATAAGATTCTTGGTTGGTAAGCAGTGAAATAGCT
>NZ_SMMB01000736.1 GCF_009711365.1 Xanthovirga aplysinae
TATTTTTTTATTGTTGATCTTTTTCATGCTTACTTCTTCTTTTATTACTCCTTCGGGTCTACCGGTTAATTTGCCTACTACTAAAAAACCCAAAATTGTGATGCAAAGAGTAAGTGTGTCTATTACCAAAAATTTGGAATATGCCGTAAATGATAAAAGAGTTACTTTAAATAATCTGGAGAAAGTGCTTCAGAAAGAACTATTGGGAAAAGAAGGGGTGGTAGTATTGCATATTGATAAGGATGTACCGGTTGAATATTTGGTGAAGGTAGCTGGAATAGCTACATCCCTAAATGCGAAGGTTTCCATAGCCACAAAAGAACAATAATATGGGGGAAGCTGTTGAAAAGAAAAATAAACGGATAAGTTTTTTCCTGACTACGTCGTGCTACCTTATCCTTTTATTGCTGCTTTATTTTTCTGTAGCATGGCAAGCTCCAGACCCTCCACTTCCTGAATATGGAATTGAATTAAACTTTGGGCTGTCGTCAACAGGAAGTGGAGAAATAAAAAAACCCGATCCAAAACCCGTTGAAAATGTTGAAGAGCAAATAGAAGAGGAAGCACCCCCACAGGAAAGTGAAGAAATTGAACCGGTGGAAGAAATTGTACCGGAAGTGGTGGAAGAGACTGTTGAAGAAACGGTAGAAACCAGTGAAACGCTGGATGTACCAAGTCCTGATTATCAAGAGGAAAAACTGGAAGAAGTAAAGGTGGAACAGGAAAAGCCTTTAGAAGAGGCTAAAAATACTAATCAGGCGGTAGAAGAGGAGCCTTCAACAGAAGTGGCATCTGGAAAAAGTGGTGAAGCAAAGGAGGCAGAAAGTAGCAGTCAGGGTGATGATGAGGAAGAAGCTGGAGATAAAGGTAATAAAAATGGTACCGTAGATGCTCGTGCTTTAATGGGTACGCCTGGAACGGCAGATGGTTCAAGCCTTGAAATGACAGGTTGGGTTTGGGATTTTCACCCTCAACCTGATGATGATTCTTCAGAAAGTGGAAGAATCGTTTTCCAAATAAAAATTGATGATGCAGGAGAGATCATTTCTGTTCGTACACTTGAAAAAACCGTTAGTGCTCTTGTGGAAAAAAAATATAGGGCAGCAGTAGAAGAACTTACTTTTAGCCCCACCTCCGAAAATACGATTCCAGCTCCTACTTCAACTGGAAAAATCACTTTTATAATAAAGACACAATAAGAAAATTTATAAACCCGCAAGAGATGCAAATTCTATCGTCTCTTGCGGGTGATGTATTTTGTCTAGAAATTATTGATTTTTAAATAAGGTACGAGTTGAAGATTGTGTGAGTTTTATTTCCTAATTTCCCCCTCCCTTTTTCCTTTAGAAATTTAAAGTATTGGATGAAATGAAAATTTTGTACCTCAATAATTCACTCACATCTGTATACAAAATTTCACTATCTTGCAGGGAAAAATAAGTTTAAACATCTCCAACATTTTTTGGTGCTTTTATGAACTTCCAGCAAACACTTGATTTTTTGTACAGTTGTCTGCCTATGTATCAAAGGCAGGGAGCTTCGGCTTTCAAAGCCGATTTAAGCAATACCATTGCTTTTTGTAAACACCTGGGTAATCCTGAAAGAAAATTTCGATCCGTTCATATAGGGGGCACGAATGGAAAAGGAAGTTCTTCACATTTTTTGAGTGCTATTCTACAGGCAGCAGGATATAAAACGGGTTTATATACTTCTCCCCATTTGAAAAGGTTTACGGAACGGATTAAAGTTGATGGAAAGGAAGTAGAGCAAAACTTTGTTGTAGATTTTGTTGCCAAAAACAAAGCATTTATAAAAGAACTGCAACCTTCCTTCTTCGAAATGACCGTTGTTATGGCTTTTGAATATTTTGCCCAACAGCAAGTGGATATTGCTATTATTGAAGTAGGAATGGGAGGAAGGCTTGATTCCACTAATGTTATTAATCCTGAAGTCAGTTTAGTTACCAATATTAGTTTGGACCACCAAAGTTTTTTAGGAAATACTTTGGCAGAAATAGCAGGG
Source organism: Xanthovirga aplysinae (assembly GCF_009711365.1). Classification (GTDB taxonomy): domain Bacteria; phylum Bacteroidota; class Bacteroidia; order Cytophagales; family Cyclobacteriaceae; genus Xanthovirga; species Xanthovirga aplysinae. The sequence goes on from NZ_SMMB01000736.1 coordinate 2,023, forward strand.
GAGAAAGCTGGTATTGTGAAAAGGAATGTGCCTTTTGTGGTAGGTACTTATCAAGATGAAACAGTTGAGGTTTTTGAGAAATCTGCAAGTCAGAATTTAACTTCTCTTACGTATGCAGATCAGAAGTACAAAGTAGAGGTAATTTCCCAAAGCCCTGAATTTATAGTGAACCTTTACAAAGAAGAGAATTTGATGTTGGAAAGGGTGGAATTAGGCCTGAAAGGAAAATATCAGCAAAAAAATTTACCCGGGATTATTGAGGTTGTCGAAGTCTTAAAGGAGAAGGGTTTTGAAATTAAAGAAACACATCTGCGAAAGGGCCTTTCCGAAGTAGTACCTCTGAGTGGTTTAAAGGGTAGATGGCAACAGTTAAGTAATAAGCCCTTAATCATTTGTGATATGGGGCATAATGAAGCAGGTATTAAAGCCATAGTTGATCAGTTATCAGGCTTTACCTATGATACTCTCCATTTTGTGGTTGGTTTTGTTAATGATAAGGAGGTTTCTCAAGTTTTGACCCATCTTCCAAAATCCGGAAAATATTATTTTTGTCAACCTCAAATTCCGCGTGCCATGAAAGCAGAGGAGGTTAAAAAATTGGCAAACAAAGTTGGGTTAGAAGGAGAGGTTATTTCGAATGTGGCGGAGGCGATCCAAAGAGCTAAAAGGGAGGCATCTGAAAATGATTTAATTTTTATTGGAGGAAGTACTTTTGTGGTTGCCGAAATCCCCAATCTTTAAATTCTTTTTCTTTGAAAAATTTAATCTTCCCAATAGATTTATTATTTCATAATGAGAGAATAATCATTCTGTTTTATTAAATTTACTCTATTCCACAAATTATAAAACAATGAGACCACGATCAGAAGATAAAAAGCAGGCTATTTTGGCTGTAACACTAGATTTAATTTCCGAAAATGGATTCCATGGGACTCCCATGTCTATGGTCGCTAAAGAAGCTAAGGTAGGGATAGGGACCATATATCGTTATTTTGAAAACAAGGAAGATCTAATTAATGAATTGTACCGAATCGAAAGAAATAAGGCCAACAGTGCTATGCTTTTGAATTATACAGATAACTTAAAGGATAAAGAAAAATTCCGCTTAATCTGGATCAACCTTTGCAATTATTACCTTTATCATCCAAAAGAATTCAAATTTTTAGAGCAATATGCTTATTCTCCTTTTCTTAAGGGAGTTAATATTGAGTCCTTTCCTAAAATAATTGAACCTATTGTTGATTATTTTCGACAGTTGAAAATGACTAATAAACTAAAAGATTTATCGATGGAGTTTATTTTTTCTCTTTCATTTAGTCCCATTATTTCTTTAGTGGATAAGCATTTGGCCGGTAGGGTAGTGCTTACTCAAGAAGAAATGGAAAAAACACTAAATTCTTGTTGGGATTCTGTAAGTAATTGATTTAAAAAGATTAGCTTTTTCGTTTTATTTTCATTGTGTTTTTGAAGGTCTTAGATTTGAGATACTTATAAAGGCCGCTTCATATTAAGAAAAATGAATTTAACAGGTAATGATAATTAAATGAGGGAATAATCCTT
>NZ_SMMB01000625.1 GCF_009711365.1 Xanthovirga aplysinae
CCTTTGATAAAACCACCAATTAATTATCAAGCAATTGAGGTAGAAAAAGGCAAATCCAAATAAGGCATTTTGAGGGTGGCCAGCTTTAATTTGATGACCAATAATCATGGGGACAATAAAAGCACCATAAGCCCCAATGGCTGAAATCCAACCTAAAACCGGGCCGGTCTGTGTTTTATTAAAAATATGAGGTACGCTTCTAAAGGTAGATCCATTTCCAATACCAGTGGCAAGAAACAAAATCATAAACAGGCAAAAAAAGGAAGGAAAATAAATTTCTGGTTTATGACTGCTACGGGCTAGCATAATTACATAGGCCAAACCTAAAATGGCTAAAATCATAACAATAGTAGCCCAATGAGTTACCTTTGATCCACTGTTTATTTTATCTGAAAGGTAACCGCCCAGAGGTCGGACTAAAGCGCCCACTAATGGTCCTAAAAAAGCAAATGCCAAAACATTTGGGGCATTAGGGTTAATAATTCCATTTGGAAGACGAACAAAAATATCTTGAGACAATTTAGGGAAGGCCTCTGAGAAGCCTATAAAAGAGCCAAAAGTCATGGAATGGATCAATGTCATGATCCAATTGTGTTTGTGTTTAAAAATTGAGAATTGTTGCTTCAGATTTCCTTTAATCTCCCTTGGGGAAAGGTATTTCATCAAAATCAAAGTAAGGATGATAATTAGAGGTAATACCAACCACATATTCAAATCTAAATCGGAAAGTAGGAAAACTCCTAAAGCGGAAGTAATCAATCCTAAAGCAATTAAGAATAAGGAACGAAAAATCCCCAAAGAGTTGGATCTATGGCCAGGACTTGAGATTCTCAAGTTATTCATTCCAAAAAAAACAGCAATGAGGGCCAAAAGCAACCAAGGAATCCATATAAAGGCCGCATTTTGTATATAGATAAGCTGGTCTGAAGGTCTTCCTTCTAGAATTCTCACCGAACCAGACCAAGAGCCAAAGATAGCAAAGCCCATAACTGCAGGCATCAGGAATTGTCCTCCACTTACTCCCAGATTTCCCAAACCCGCATTAAGTCCTAAAGCTTTTCCAAGATGCTTTTTTGGATAAAATCCACTGATGTTAGACATGGAAGAGGCAAGATTTCCTCCCCCAAACCCGCTTAAAAGAGCTAGAAAAGCAAATGTCATATAGGGGGTATGCAAATTCTGTAAAGCCCATCCTATACCCACAACTGGAATCAGAAGTAATGCGGTAGAAATAAAAATCACATTGCGGCCACCACCGATGGCAATAAGAAAAGAATGGGGAATACGAAGGGTCGCACCCGATAAACCAGCAAGTGCTGGCAAGCTGTATAGCAATTCAGCGGATTTTCCAGGGTCCTCCAGCCCCAAAGTAAAACCCAATGTTTGCATTCGGACAATTAAGATACTCCAAATATTCCAGGTTCCAAATGCCAGAAAAAGAGCAAAAATTGAAATATAAAGGTTCCGGTTTGCAATTTTCTTTCCATGACTTTCCCAAAAGCCCTCATCCTCTATTTCCCATTTTTCAATGGTTGCTCCCTCTTTCATTTTTGGTATGATTTTGCCCAATTTTTAGGCAGGAACTTTCTGCTTCTTGTAAGTGAAAACAAAGAAAGAAGTAATTATGTCCACAAAAAGTGTAATTGAGGGGAGGAACGCAGCTAAGTTCGGAAATACGCTTCATTTTTAATCCTTGACTAAAATCCGAATTAGATGAAACAAGAGGCAATTGAAGCGATATTCTTTATTTCTGACCTAAAATGATCACTCTGATACGATCTTTAATCCTATGATAGAGCCAATCAGTAAGAAAATAAATAACAATCTTAAAAAATCTGAAGGCTCTTTATAGAAGAAAATTCCCATTAAGACAGTCCCAACCGCACCAATACCCGTCCACACGGCATAAGCGGTCCCTAAAGGTATAGTTTGGATAGCTTTATTCAATAAATAGAAGCTTAGGGAAATACAAATAAAGAAACCAGCAGACCATTTAAAATTGGTAAAGTTATCCGATAACTTTAGGCAAGTTGTAAAACCCACCTCAAACAACCCTGCAATCACCAAAATTAACCAATTCATAAGATATAAATTTTTATTTGGCACAAAGTTCTGCTTCCCTATGGCGACCTCATTTAACAAATGTTAAAAAGAGATTATTTTTTCCCAAAACCTGCTCTGATTCGGCTTAAGGTCACCTGTGTAATTCCTAGATAAGAAGCAATATGTCCTAATAGGACCCGCTGTGTAATATCTGAGTAATTGTTGATTAGCGATAAATAACGTTCTTTAGCACTGAAGAACTGGTGAGATATAAAACGTTCTTCTGTATTGATTAATTCATTTTCTGCCAACTTCCGACCCCAATTAGCAATCTCAATATGTTGAAGGAAAAGACTTTGCAAGTCATCCCAATTCATCACATATAAGGTGGCATCTTCCAATAATTCGATGGTTTCGTAACCCGGTTTTCCTGCAAAATAAGCATAATAGGACAGCGCAATATCCCCTTCAAAACCAAACCAAAAAGTGACTTCTTTGTCATTCTTATAGTGAAATGCTCTGGCAGCACCCTTTTCTAGAAAATAAATTTTCTTACTTCTCTCTCCTGCTTCAAAGAGTAAATAACCTTTTTGGTGTACTTCTTTATGCATAATGGCGGTTAGTAAATCCATCGATTTTTCAGAAAGAGGGTAAAGTGCTTTTATCCTTTCTTTAATTGCTATCATAGAGAAAAGTCTAAGAAAAAATTAAGTTTGAGAATATTTGTTGGAGTATCCATAAAAGAAGAAGGAAAATAAATTTTAAATGAAAAGGCAATTGGAGTTTGAATAAAGTTTATGCTTT
>NZ_SMMB01000791.1 GCF_009711365.1 Xanthovirga aplysinae
GTCAATAGATCATTACGTTGTTGGAGATGTAGCTGTTTTTTATGGAATTTTAAGTTATAGTCAATGTGGAACAGCTTTAGATGTGGATACCAGAACCGTTAGGTTTTCATACCCTCTCACTACTATTTTGCGGTTGAAAGCTGGGAAAGTAGTAGCTCATGAAGATTTTGTGGATTATCAAAAATGGGAACATCAAAAGAATAGTTGATGAATTATTGATATTTATCCACTAATGACGGCATTCCTAAATTATTTATTTTTTTCCTTCTAAAATGAATCATCCCAAGGTAAGAGAAGCCAAACCTCTAAAGACTAATTCTTGTTTTAATTGTAATGCTCCTCTGATAGACGCTCATCTTTATTGTCCCGTATGTGGTCAAAAAAAAAGTAAATTGCACCTTTCTTTTTTTAAATTTCTGGGGGAAGTTTTTCAAAATTATCTCTCCTGGGATTCAAAATTGGGTAGAAGTATTTTTCCTTTCTTTTTTAAACCTGGTTTTCTCACTAATCGCTTTAATGAAGGTCAGCGAGTCGCTTATGTTCACCCCTTGCGGTTATATTTTATTCTGAGTATATTTTTCTTTTTTGCTTTAAAGATTACCTGGAATAATGAAGTACAAAAGGCTACAGAAGAAATTGGAAATAAGTTAAATCAGGAAGAGGTCATTGAAGAAGTAATTTTAGGAATTTTTGGGGTAGGTGAGAAAGAAAACAATAGTGAGAAAGAAAATGGCGTTGCTGAACTTTCCACTAAAGTAGACACCCTGAAAGCAGAATGGAAAAATGCTCTCTTAGAAAATGATCCTTTAAATAATTTTGAAATTGGGGGGAAAGAAAGTAGAAGGCAGAGGGAAGAGAAGGGAACTGCCTTTTCTATTGAAACAGACTCCTCTAAGGAAGCAGAGAAAGATGTTGATAGGGCTAATAATTTTACTTTGATAAGAGTAAATGAAAAGCAACTAAGCATTGGGCCTAATAGTACCTATAGAGCCCTAAGGGGCGAATGGCGAAATTTGACAGATGAGCAAGTGTTAGATTCTCTTAATTGGACTTTTACTTCATCCTTTGAAAGGAGTATGTGGAAGGTTGGCCTGCATCAATTTCGGAAGCTAGTCGAAAATGATATTAATTTCTTCATTAATTATATGTTCAGTAATTTGTCTTTAATGATGATTCTGATTGTACCCATTTTTGCCCTTTTACTTAAACTACTCTATATACGCCGTAAGTTTGTTTATGTGGATCATGTTATCCATTCTATTCATATCCATGCCTTTGCATATCTCATTTATGGAATATTTTTTTTAATACAGCTGTGGGTTCCTTTTTCAAGTTCTTTGGTTTGGGTATTTCTTATTTTAGTAACCCTTTATTGTTTTATGTCTTTTAAAAGGGTTTATAAACAAGGGTATAGGAAAACCATTTTTAAGTTTCTGAGCATGGGTTGGTTTTATTTCTTCATTATCATTTTTGCCGGCACTTTGGAATTGTTTTTATCTTTAATTTTTTATTAGGTAGGTGATTAGATGATTTTCTGTTTTGACCCTAATGAACCTTTTAAAAAGGAGAAAAGTATTCAATATTAAAGTTTTTACCAATTAATGAAAGCGATAATAGCAAGTGGAAAGGGTGGCCCGGATAGCCTAAGCATAGGAGAGTGGCCAAAGCCTAAGCCCTCTTCATATGATGTATTGGTCAAAGTGGAAGCATCAGCAATCAATCGGGCAGATACTTTGCAAAGAGAGGGTAAATATCCTGTACCTGAAGGGGAAAGTCCTATACTAGGGTTGGAAATGTCGGGTACCATTGTGGCATGTGGAGATAAGGTTACCAAATGGCATGTAGGAGATCAGGTATGTGGATTGTTAGGTGGAGGTGGACATGCGGAATTTGCAATTATTCATGAAGATATGGCAATGACCATTCCAACGGGATGGAGTATGGAGGAAGCTGCTGCCATGCCGGAGGTTTTTTTGACGGCTTATCAATCCCTGAAATGGATTTGTCAACTAAAGAAAGGGGAGACGGTATTAATTCATGCAGGAGCAAGTGGAGTAGGAACGGCGGCTATACAGTTGGCTAAGGCCATTGGGGCAAAAGTCTTGGTCACTGCTTCTGCTGAAAAACATGATATCTGCTTACAATTGGGAGCAGAACTGGCTATTGACTATAAAAAAGAGGATTTCCAGGAGGCGGTGAAAGGTTACAGCAAGGGAAGGGGAGTAGATGTGGTAGTGGACTTTATTGCAGGCCCATATCTTCAACAAAATATAAATAGTTTGGCCATAGATGGGCGGATGGTGCTGCTGGCTTTTTTGGGAGGGCCAAAGGTTGATCACCTGAATTTGGCTGCTTTATTAATGAAAAGGCTACAAATTAATGGATCAACCTTGCGTTCTCGTTCTCAGGTCTATAAAAAGGAGTTGACCCAAGATTTTAAAAAATTCGCCTGGCCTTTATTTGAATCAGGGCAGTTAAAAGTTGTTTTGGATAAAGTATACAATTGGAAGAATATTCCTGATGCCCACCGTAGAATGGAAGCTAATATTAGTATGGGAAAGATTGTCTTAAAGGTGAACTAAAGACTTGATTTTGTAGAGACAAGGCAAGAAGAGGCATGCTTTGCCTCTACAATCAGGGACGAAGAAATCATTATGACCTCCTTCTTTCCAGGTTTATAAAATATTAGAATCCCTTCGGAAAATAAATTTCTTAAAAGGCATTTCCTTCAAAAGCAATTCCTGAATAAATGATTTGGTTTTTTCTAATGTGTCCTATAAAGATGCTATAGCATCAGCTCTTCTTTCTAAAATACCTTTATTAATACCATCCCACAATTCCACTCGTTTTTTAAGGGCCTCCATACTGATTTTAGTAGCTTCTTCCCATTTATGCTCATCATCTCCACAAAGTTCTTCGATCATTTGGAGGGCCATAGGGCCATGTTCTCCACTGTCCAATTCAATATGTCTTTCCAAATAGTAAATGAACTTACTAAGATCAGTTTCCATTTTTTGATCTAAATCTTTTACCAATGCCGTGAACATATCCGGAATCAGGTCTTCTCTCCCAAAAGTGAAAACTGAGGCAATAAGATGCAATTTTTTGCTTTCAATGGTTTGGAAAGTGAACTCAAGGAAGTGTTGTAAGAAAGGAAAAGGAAGGGATTTAATGATATCACTTAAGGGGTGCCCCTTTCTTAAGTCATCAATAAACCGGGAAATCTGATTAATTTCTCCTCCAGCTGCGTGCATAGCATCAAGATAGAGTTCCAGGTGGCTTGCCACTTTTCCTTCTTGATCTACATCACTTTCTTCCTCCATTACAATCTCATTGATCATTCTCCGGATCTTGGGGTTTTGGGTTGGAATCCAGGGGACTTTTGTGCAGGTGAGTTCAATTTGTAAAGCCTTGAGTAAAGACATAAAATCCCAAACAGCAAAAACATGTGTTTCCATGAAAATTATTAAGTCCTCAACGGTTTGGATGTTTTGATAAACAGGATGGTTTATCAATTGCTCCTTCCAGGGATTCAGCTTTTGGTTTAATTGCTCAATTCTTCCCACTTCCTTATGCTTTAAATAATAAAAAATGCAGTTCAGCCTCACTATTGGGCAGGATATGAACCCTTTCGCTGAATTATTCTGCCTTTAAATCGGCAAAGATACCTGATAAGTTTTTGATAGCAAACCTAGGAATCAAATCTTCCTTTAAATTAAGGGAAAATGGAAATTACAATTTAAAGTGTGATTATTGAAAATGACGATGAGTCTAAAAGCAGTTTATTGATCCATGGGCTAGTTTTGAGTAATAATTTTTTTCAGCTTAATATCGAAATTACCAAAATTCCTAAATATAAAGGATTTTGTTTTTTCTGAATTTGAAGAGTGTCATTTTTGTCTTTTCTTCATTTTGGTATACAAAGAAAAGGATCATAAAGGAATGATCTACAAAAATATGTTTCCTGTGTTTGCCTTTTAACTAGGTGACAGCTGAAGGAGAAAATGACTTATTTTTTTACC
>NZ_SMMB01001045.1 GCF_009711365.1 Xanthovirga aplysinae
GGGTAGTTGATCAACTACCCTTTCTTTATTATTCTTAAAACCCTTTGAGCTATTAAAAGAAACGGTAACTCAAAATCTGGCTAATAAAAAATGGAAGCACATCTGGTTTAATCGCCAAAGTGAAAACAACCCCAAATAAAGCGCCAAAAAGGTGGGCATCGTGGTTTATATTGTCAGCCATACGTTTGCTTTGATATACCGAATAAAGGACGTATAGAGCCCCAGCAATAAAGCCTGGAATTCCTATAATCGCATAAATATAAATTTTTTCGGTAGGGTTCATTAAAATGCTGCTGAATACAATGGCTGCTACCCCTCCCGAAGCTCCTAGGGAGTTATACCAACTATTATTCTTATGCTTAAGGTAAGAAGGAATGGAAGAAATAATAATCCCCATGAGGTAAAGCCCTACAAACAGTAACTTACCTAAATCTTCCCCGAACAAAATGCCATAAATATGCTCCACCATTTCCCCAAAAAAATAAAAGGTAAACATATTAAAAAATAAATGGGCCTGGTCAGCATGAATGAATCCGGAGGTCAAAAAACGATGATATTCATTTCTCTGATGAACCACATATGGATTCATAATCCATTTTTGGGCAAGATCTTGCCTTTTCCAAGCCGAATAGCTGGCAATGACGGTTATGATTATGATAATAAGTGTTATCGACATGATTGATTAATTAATAATGAAAAATCAAGAATGAATTAAAAATTGGAAATGACCAAAAAGAATATTGATGAGTAATATATTTCAAGGCAAACCTTTCTAAATCATTTCTGTTTAGGGATATTCATTCCTATTCCTTAATTACTGTCACTTTTCTCTATTGATTAGGTCTTGAGCAAAGCTTTTAAGAACCGCTACTTTTTCCCTAGGAACCTTTAATTGATCGAGACATTCAAACCCTAACTCAAAAAAGGTATTCATTTTAGATTCTGTAGTTTCTTTAACCCCCAACTTGTCATAAATGGTGGTTACGGCTTTTACTTTTTCTGTATTGTCAAAGTCTCTTTGGCTTAACCAATAGTCCAAAGCTTCTTTTTGTTCTCCTTCAGCTTTCTCCAAAGCCTCAATCAATAGAAACGTCTTTTTATTGGCAATAATATCTCCGCCTAATTGTTTTCCAAATTTATTTTGATCAGCATATACATCAAGGAGATCATCTTTAAGTTGAAAACCAACTCCTATATTCACCCCAAAATCATAAAGGGCTTGGCAACTTTCTTTATCTGCTCCCGCTAATAAAGCACCCAACTCTAAACTAAAACCCAAGAGAACAGCAGTCTTCAAGCGAATCATGTGTAGATACTCTGCTTCACTAACTTCGGAACGGTCTTCAAAATTCATATCTAGTTGCTGACCTTCACATACTTCGGTAGCACATTGATTAAATTTACTTAAGGCCAATGGTAATTTTTCAGCCTCAATATTTAAAAGTAAATCATAAGTTTTCACAAACATCACATCCCCGGACAGAATCGCAATATTATCATTCCATTTTTCATGGACGGTAGATTTCCCCCTTCGCAAAGGAGCTCTATCCATAATATCATCATGCATAAGGGTGAAATTATGAAAGACTTCCACAGCCAATGCTGGTTTCAAAATCCGCTCCCAATCTTCCCGAAACAAGCTGTAAGACACCAAACTGAGCAACGGTCTAAGCCTTTTTCCTCCCAGTTTCAATATGTAGTAAATAGGATCATATAATTCTACAGGTTTCTCCCCTACATCCAAATTTTCTACCTCATGATTTAATTTATCCATCATGAGCTGTAATGCTGTATTCATTTAAAAAGTGTTGGTTCTTTTATTGGTTAATACAATCTGCTCGTCCTAGCGATGTCTTCGACTAGCCGGCATATCAGAAAATTCCAAATCAATGGTTCTTCTGTCAATATCCGTAGCTTTGACTCGTACTTTAACCTTATCTCCTAAGGTGATCATCTTTTTATTACTGCGGCCTACCACACAATAGTTTTTTTCGTCAAACTCATAATAATCGTCGGTCATATCCACCATGCGAACCATACCTTCACATTTGGTTTCTATCATTTCAACAAAAATCCCCCAATCGGTAACACCTGTTACCAGTCCCTCATAGTCCTTATCTTCGGCATTTTGCATAAACTCCACCTGCTTATACTTAATAGATGCTCTTTCGGCATCTGCAGCACGTTTTTCTCTCTCTGAAGAATGTATACATTTTTCTTCATAAGGATTTTTCTTGACACTTCTCTTTTTATCCAGATAATGTTGCAATAAGCGATGAACCATAACATCCGGATAACGACGGATTGGAGAAGTAAAATGAGTATAGTGGGAAAAGGCTAAACCAAAATGGCCGGTAGACTCTGTAGTATAGCGGGCTTTGGCCATAGAGCGAACCGCAAGGGTTTCCAAAACATTCTGTTCAGGTTTCCCTTCAATTTCATCAAAAAGCCTATTCAAAGTATGAGAAATAGAGTCATCCTTAAGCTGTAAAGCATGCCCAAAACGCCTGGCAAAAATTGAAAAGCTTTGCAATTTCTCCGGATCGGGGTTTTCATGCACACGGTAAACAAAAGTATTTCTTGGCTCCTCTTTTTTCATTTTAAAAATAAACTCGGCAACATGCTTATTGGCCAATAGCATAAACTCTTCGATAAGAAAATGTGCATCTTTCCGCACTTTTGGAACCACACCTATTGGTTTCCCTTTTTCGTCGAGTTTAAATTTCACCTCCACACTTTCAAAATTGATAGAGCCATTTTTAAAACGCCTTTCCTTCAGCTTTTTACTAAAACCATGTAAAACTTGAAGTTCTTCTTTATAATCCCCTTCTCCACTTTCAATGACTTTTTGAGCGTCTTCATAGGTAAACCGACGATCGGAGTAAATTACTGTTCTACCAAACCACTGGTTTACTACTTCCCCATGCTCATCCATCTCAAAAACTGCTGAGAAAGTTAGCTTTTCTTCCTGAGGGCGCAGAGAGCATAATTGATTAGAAAGCCTTTCGGGAAGCATAGGTATAGTTCGATCCACCAAATAGACAGATGTAGCTCGTTCAATTGCCTCCTGATCGAGTAATGTCCCTGGTTTTACATAATGGGAAACATCAGCAATGTGGACACCTATTTCGTAGTTTCCATTTTCCAGTTTTTCTACTGACAGGGCATCATCAAAATCCTTTGCATCTTCGGGGTCAATGGTAAAAGTGGTGATAGCACGCATATCCCTTCGGTTCGGCAACTCCCCTTCAATATCCTCTTTAATACGTTTAGCAGCTTTTTCCACATTCCCGGGAAAAGAAAAGGGCAAATCAAACTCCGCCATAATGGAATGTATTTCCGCCTCATTATCCCCCGATTTACCCAAAATTCGGGTAATTTTCCCTTCAGGTTTACGATCTTTGTCAGGCCATTGGGTTATTTGTACCACTACCTTGTCATTATGCTGGGCTCCGGCCAGACCTTCAAGAGGAACAAAAATGTCGTAGTACATTTTCTTAAAATCCGGCACAACAAATGCAAAACGAGTAGATATTTCCACCTTCCCGGCAAAAGTATCTCTTTTACGTTCCAATACTTCAACTACTCGTCCTTCAGGGCGTTTTCCCTTTCGTAAAGAATCCTTCAAAGCTACCTTCACCAAATCACCATCCAAGGCATAATTCATATCCCTGGCTTTGATCCAAATGTCCTCTTCTGAGGCTTCCGAGATCACAAAACCATGACGGGGATTCACATAATCTACCCTACCGGTTATGTATTCCGGCTCTTCCAAAGAAAAATAATGATGATCTTGGGTTTCACCTATCAACCCGTTATTAACCATATTGGTTAATAACCCTCCCACAATTACCTTCCCTTTTTGGTCCTTTACACCTAAATTCTTATTAATCTGGCGAGCTGAAAAAGAAAGCCCCGGGTTGTTTTTCAAAAATTTAAAGATATGCTCACGAATATCAGCGGGCGCTTTGGATTTACGGTGGCGTTTATGTTTTACCTTAAAATACTCTTTTTTCTTTTTTTTCATCAGTTAGAATGCTGCTAAAAGCACAACCTATTAATATGAAAAAACTTGCTAAAAATTGATTACAAGTTCTTTTTAGAGAACGATGTTCTGTCTTTAAAAGTTATTACTTAGGCATTTTCCAATAGTAAACAGCTTCAATCATTCCATTTGACTTAGCAGCAATTAATTTTTCCCAAAAATAGTAAATTGTCCTAACACTTTTCAGGACCCTATGGATAAATAGGTTTTAATCTAAAAATCTGAATTGTTTTAATTACCAAAAAAATACTTTAATAAAAGTATTACCCCTGATCAAAACCTTTTTCGCAAAATAATACCGTTCTTAGAACTATTGTCGGCAATAGATTTTCTCTGCACCCAATTATTTGCCTTTTTCTATTCAAAAAAACAATGCTCTTGACTAGAAAATTTAACATGACTTTTTGTAAAGTTCAGAACTAAATAAACCTGAGAATTATGAAAAATCAATTTCATTTAATTATTCCTGCCCTTATTCTTTATTTAATTGGATGTCAGCCTCCAAAAGATCATCCAAGGTTGACAGAATTGGTAATCCAGGATCAAAAAGATCGAAAAGAATTGAGTCCTAAATTGACGAAAAATGATATTGCAAGAAGACAAGAAGTCAAACAAATTCTTGAAAAGGAAAAGTTAAAAACTTCAAATGATTATTTTAATGCAGGTATTGTTTTGCAACATGGTGAGAACCCAGAAGACTATCAAGAAGCCCATCAACTCGCAAAAGTAGCAGTTAATATTGACCCCGAAAATAAAGAAGCAAAAATATTAATTGCTCAATCCAAAGACAGATACCTTAGAAGTACTAATAAGCCCCAATGGTACGGAACTCAACGTATCTCACTTGGAGACAAAGATTATCTTCAACCTATGGATACCTCTAGGGTGACAGAGAGAGAAAGAAAAGAATTAGGCCTTAAGACATTAAAAGAGTTGTTAAACTATTTTAATAAAATCCACCAGCGTTCTGAAACTGATATAAGTAAATATTTTTTAAGTGAAAATGACTCCTTATACAGAGCTTATAATTTAGAGATCAAAGCAGAAATTATTGGATCCTTTTCAGAATTAATTGCTAAGATGAACTATCCCAAAGAAGCTCTTCAAAATCAAATTAGTGGAAAAGTGCTTGTTCAATACACCATTGATCCTAACGGAAATGTAAAAGATCCTTTTGTAGTTGAAGGAATTGGTTATGGATGTGATGAAGAGGCTTTGCGGATTATTCAAATGGCAAAATACAAAAACTTTATGGGTGTGAATATTGAACGCAGAACCCGAATTCCTTTTGAGATAAAATCTTAAAGTAAAAATAATCTTTGATATTTTAGGCAATACCCCTTCACAAACCAAGGATTTTAAAATCTATTCAGCAGAGGAAAGATATCATAAACTGTCATAAGAGAATCCTTGGGTTATTCAACGATTCTCGAATTATTACCTCTCTTCATTTCTTGGAGTTTAGGTCAAAATATTGAGTCGAATAATGAAGAATTAGATTAAACGAACTAAACCAATCGAATCAACCACTTTTGATATTTTGTATTTTATAACATTGAAAAGGAGGCCTACAATTTATCAAAAATTTAAAAGGAAAAATAACCCTAATGAAAATGAGGGTAAAATTGTCAAATCCCACCCTCATTATTTTCTTCCAATTTACAAGGTCATCATTATAATTAGATTTAGGACACAAATTGACCTGAAGACTTTTTTCCTGAGATTAATTTCCTTCAATGGTAAGTGGACTTAGGCTGATGGTTGCATTTTTGCCTGCTCCCAACAAATTGTTGTAGGACCTATCCTTTTGGATGGTATAAAAAGAATCGATATAATCATCGTCATCTGTCCAAAAATCATCAGGCATAGCTTCTATAATTGCGCCCGCAATTTCTCCTAAAGCACTTAACCAAGGAAGTTCTGTTAAAATGCCTGTAATGGTGAACACCCCTTCAACAAGAATAGTAACTAACTCTTCATAATTGTAATTACTGTCCTGCTCAAAGAGCTGAATATTTGCAGCCTGATAATCATAATCATCCCAAAATAGGACAACCTGATTGGGATAATAAGTTTCCCCCTGATTATCGAGGTATTGCATGGCAATAACATTAATTTGCGCTTCCTTATCGTCTCCCTCAGCCCTTATGCCAGACGTTACAGCATAAACCTCCGAGGCTCCTTTAATCCATGGTTCCTTATTATCAGCTAGGGAAATAGCATCAAGTACGGTAGTTTCCAGAGCATTGTTTATTTCTAAATTTCCTTGTCTTCCTTTTCGCAGACTTTCCTTTTGCAAACCATGCTCTTGCAATCTTTGGTTAATTCGATCCACCTTAATTTTTAATGCCTCGAAACCGTCTGTTTCAACCACTAAAACTGGCCGATTAGGGGCCTGATTAATGTCAAGATAGACAACCTCTTGTTTTAAATTGTATGCAGTAATCTTATCCCAGTCCCTTTCATTTCCCTTAGGTGCAAAAGCAATCAGAAGGTCTTCCAGTTCAAAAGAGGCGGACGGTTCATGTAACCAAACCTCAGGCACTTCAATTCTTTTCGGACTTTTTATATTTTGGAATTGGTTTTCAGCATCCTCTATCATTTGTTGCAATCTATTAAAGGATTGCCCTTCTTCATTTTGCTCCTCCATATTTTCCAATACATCTCTTAATTCCACCCCCCTTTTGTTTTCTTGGAGTAATGGAATTGTTGCGGATAAATTGGCATGATTTTGCAACAATTGACTTAACTGGAGAGACATTTCACTTTTATCAAGACCGTTTTGCTGATTTTCCTGGTCCAATTGAGCTGGAACCACTTCCTCATTTCGTTGACAACTTGTGGAAATTAATATTACCCCAAGGACAAGAATACAAATTACTTTAGTAGTTTTCATTATGGTTTTGTTATAGTTAAAGATTAATAAAAATTAATTATTATATG
>NZ_SMMB01000237.1 GCF_009711365.1 Xanthovirga aplysinae
TCTGTCTATTACCAGTTTATAGGTTCTTACCTCCCCTCCAAAGTCCCCAAAACCACTAACTTTAAAGTCATTCATGGCTTCTAACAGCCCTGTAGAATGCACCTTGAGTCCTTTTGCCCAATCTGCGGTATTACTGCCCTTTTCTTGACTCGGTGCTATATGTAGAAAGTTTTGTGCAGACCCACTTTGGTGTATGATAAAGTTTTTTGCTCCATCATTATTGAACCATAAATTGGAACCTACTTTGACATTATTCCCAAACTCTGCTGTGCCACTTACCTTTATATTCCCCAACACATCTAAAGTAGCATGTCCGTTATAAACATCTGTAGCATGTCCAATACTTAAAGCATCAAATGCCCCCCTCACAGCATTAAAATAGGTTGTTCCACCCTCCAGGGTTACTTTTATCCATTCGGTTCGGCCCTCTTCCTCGGATAAGTTATCCTCTAATTGGTCTTCACTGACAATCTTAGCCTTATAAAGTTCTCTTTTTGGGGCTATGCCGCCACTAGCCAATGGGTAGCTGGTGCGCATTTCGGGAATATCCTCCACTATATATTTTGGAAATTCGGCCAGGTTTATAGCCTCATCTACTTCCAGAAATTTTCCGTTGAGGAAAACCATTCCTTCAGTTATTTTATGTTTAGTAGGTTCTTTGTCGTCGTCTTCTACGCTGCAACCACTCATAATGAAGCCTCCCAGCCCTTTATATTGCCCTTCCAGGGCTTTAAAAACTTCTTCTTGCAGGGTTTTCAGATCGTCGTTATGCAGCATGCGGCCGCCTTCGGTAAAG
>NZ_SMMB01000687.1 GCF_009711365.1 Xanthovirga aplysinae
AAAGCATTAGTCATGACTTGTAAACCTATTGGCAATCCGTTCTGATCTGTTCCGTTGGGAATCGAAATAGCTGGCATACCAGAAACATTAGCTTGAACCGTAAACAAATCAGCCAAATACATCTCCAAAGGGTTACTGCTGTGTTCTCCAATTTTAAAAGCCGAGGTCGGAGTAGTTGGCAATACAATAAAATCAAAATCAGACAGTAATTCCTGAGTTCTATCTTTTATCATTCGCCTTACCTTTTGGGCTTTTGTATAGTAGGCATCATAATAGCTTGCACTCAACACAAAAGTACCCAACATTATCCTTCTTTTCACTTCCTCCCCAAAACCTTCAGCACGTGTCTTTTTATATAGCTCTTCCAGGTTTTCAGCTGCAGGGCTTCTATAGCCATACTTCACCCCATCAAAACGGGAGAGGTTTGAACTTGCTTCAGCTGTAGTCAGAATATAATAGGTAGGCAACAAATACTCCAACAATGGAAAATCAACAGCTTCTACAGTATGCCCCTCTTTTTTAAGGAATTCAATTTTCTCAAGCGTTTTGGCTTTTATTTCCTCATTTAACCCTTCACTTTCCAGAGTTTCTTTGATGTAAGCCACTTTCACCTTTTTATCAAAAGATAAATGTTTAGAATAAGCAGGTACTTCTTCCTTTGAAACCGTACTATCAAATTCATCTGCCCCAGCAATCACTTCCAGAACAAGTGCATTATCTTCCATGCTCTTGGAAAAAATACCAATACTATCAAAGGAAGAGGCATAAGCCACCAAGCCATATCTGGATATCCTAGAATAAGTAGGCTTTAAACCAATTACCCCACAAAAAGCCGCTGGCTGCCGTACGGAACCTCCTGTGTCCGATCCCAAAGAAACCTGACAAAGATCCGCCTGAACTGCCACAGCAGAACCACCCGATGACCCACCTGGCACACGATCATTATCTGCATCATTAAGGACATTTCCAAAAGCAGAATTCTCGTTGGAAGAGCCCATAGCAAATTCATCACAATTTTGGCGCCCAATAATAATGGCATCTTCTTCTATTAATCGTTGAACAGCTGTGCCTGTGAATTGAGATTTAAAACCATCTAAAATTTTGCTACTGGCCTGAAGTCCCTTGTCCTGCTGACAGAGTACATCTTTCAAGCCAACCACCATTCCTGCTAATTTTCCGGCAGTTCCCTCAGCAATTTTTTTATCTACTTCCTTAGCATGTTCTCTAGCTTCTTCCTCATATACCTCGAGGAATGCATTTAAATGGCTTTTCTTCTTGATATTCCCCAGGTAGTACTCTACCAATTCAGCACATGAAGTATTCCCCAGGTGAATATCTTCCCTGATTTGAGTTAATGAGACGTAATTCTTCAAAATTCTAATTTATTTTTTCTCCTTATTATCGCCTTCTTTCAATTCCTCTTTTACACCTTTGGATGCATCCTTAAATTCACGGATACCTTTTCCTAAACCTCTTGCCAGGTCAGGAATTCTTTTTGCACCAAACAAAAGGATTATCACTATTAGGATAATAATAAGTTCTGGACCTCCTGGAAAACTCATAATTAGTTAAATTTTAGGTACATTATAAAGTATTCTTATCAAGTTAATTCACCATGATAGAATCACTTTTACTTAAATTAGCGAGGTAAAAATATAAACAGTTATCAGTTCTTTACTTTTTATCGTCCTTCACACTGTCCTCCAACTCGTCCTTAATCTCTTTGGTAGCATCTTTAAATTCACGAATCCCCTTCCCTAAACCACGGGCCAATTCAGGAATTTTCTTTGCTCCAAACAACAGAACCAGAGCTAAAATAACCACTATCATCTCCGGCCCACCCATGTTCAAGAATGCTAATACTGTATGCATCTCCTCTTTATTTAAATAGTTCAATAAATTGAAGAGGTAAAGATAGATAATATAATGCTGTTCACAAATCTCAATTATCAACAATTTCTTTAACTCTTCTAATAATGTACGTTAAACTCGAATTATAAGTACATTTCCTTCCAAAAAGTTCATTCTTATTCTGTCCATCAATAGCTTATGAGCTCGAATTTTCTACCGTCATCTCCAAGTATTAGAACGTTCATCGAGGTTTTAACCATTGTTGAGGATTAAGCTTTGAGGCATTTTTCCAGACCTGAAATTTGATTTCTGATACACCATCTGCATCAGTATTCACTTTCCCCAAGGCTTGATTAGTAGTGATTTTTTGCCCCTTTTCAACCATCACCGTCTTTAAGCCTGCATATAACGTATAGTAATCTCCATGTTGGATAAGGATAGATTTCCCTAAACCAGGAACGGCCACAACAGCACTTACCAAACCTTCAAAAACCGCTCGAATCGTTTCATCCTTTTTAGTCTGAATATCTATCCCATCATTATTCACCATAACACCTTTCAGAACGGGATGTCGATATTTTCCAAATTTTCCGGAAATAAAACCTGAGCTTACCGGCCAGGGAAGTTTTCTTTTATTTGCGGCAAACGAAGAGGATAACTTAACTGGTGCTGCATCGGCTAATGCTTTCTTTTTAGCAGCCTCTTTTTTTCTAATTTCTTCCCGAATAACCTCGGCAATTAATTGATTAAGCTCCTCTAAGGCCTTCTGTCTATTGGCTAAATCCTGCTTAAGCTGTTTTTCTTGTTGATTCAATTTTCCAATCAACTGCTGTTGAGTAGACTTTAGTCGCCGAAGACTTTCTCTTTCCTTCAATTGTTGACCAAGAAGGGATTTCTGGTCAATTTTTTTAGTTTCTAACTCAGTCCTTTGCTTTGCCAGAGAAGTTTTTACAATATTAATCTGCTTTACTTCATTCTTTCTAACCTCTCCATACTGCTGCATATATTTCAACCGCATAACCAGCTGATTAAAACTAGAAGCGGCAAAAATAAATGTCAGGCGATCATAACTATTACTGGATTTTGAAGTGGCATAAACCATGGCCGCATATTCCTTTTTTAGTGCTTCCAGATCATCTTCCATGGCGATTATCAATTCGTTCAACTCATAAATATCACGATTGATAAATTTTATTTCCCCATTAATTGAACTCATTAATTCTTCCCTAACCTGAATTTGTTGGTTTAAGGCCGAAAGTTGTCCTATGGAGTTTTTTTTCTTTTCATTATTTTCCGTTAAAATTCTTTCGGCTTCCTTTATTTTTTGGAGGGTCAGTTTCTTCTCTTTTTCTAATTGAGATCTGGATTTTTGAGCAAAAGATTGGGTTTGCACAAGGGAAAACAAAGAAATAATCAGCAAAAAAATAGA
>NZ_SMMB01000530.1 GCF_009711365.1 Xanthovirga aplysinae
TTCCTTTTCAAACTTTGGTTTATACTAATAGTGATAAACATAAAAAGCTTCGCGCTGTTGTTTTCAGAGATTCATTTACAAAATATTTAATTCCATATTTTTCTTACCATTTTAAAGAAATAATATACGTTTCGACAAAGTATAATGAAAAGGTTGTAGAAAAATTTAAACCAGATATAGTAATTGATGGGCATGTTGAAAGACATTTTCAACTTTGATTATATCATTGCCTTTCGTTGATCAGCAGGTAACTTCTATTTCCTGGAAGGTGTTGTGTGTTTGAATATATTAGGCCGATGCTTATTAGCTTTTTCATCTAATTTTTTGGAACATCGTTTTTTAATGATATTGGAAAAAACGGTGGTTTAAGGTTTTTGATTATTATAAGTTTTAGTATTTAATCATGTGTGGTATTACTGGAGTAATTAATATTAGCAATTTTTCTCAGATTTCTCAGGACACTATCAGGCTTATGACAGATGTGATATCTCATAGGGGACCTGATGGTAAAGGGACATATATTGATGAAAATGTTGCTTTTGGACATCGAAGGCTGAGTATTATTGATCTTTCAGAAGCTGGAAAGCAACCTATGTTTGATGTGGAGGGAAATTATGGAATTGTGTTTAATGGTGAAGTGTATAATTTCCAGGAAATTAAGGAAAACCTCCAATCGAAGGGGTACAAATTTCAATCTAATACAGACACAGAGGTAATTTTAAATGCATATAAGGAATTCGGGATTGACTGTGTCCACCAGTTTATTGGGATGTTTGCTTTTGCTATATATGAAAGAAAAACTGGTAAGGTTACAATTGTACGTGATCGATTGGGTATAAAACCATTATATTATACCAGACATGCTGGAAAAGTAATATTTGGATCAGAGATAAAGTCAATACTCCAATTTCCTGGACTTTCCGTAACATACAACTATAATGGAATTTCAAGCTACCTGAGTTATAGATATCCAATAGGAAATCAAACACTATTTGATGATATTTTTTCCTTAAAGCCAGGGTATTATTTAGAAATTCAGGAGGGGAAAGTAAATGAAAAGCAGTATTATGAGCTACCTATTATCAGGGAAGAAGATAAAGAAGATAAGGGGCAAGATTATTATATTTCGAGGATAAAAGAACTATTAAATTCAGCGGTCAATTATAGGATGATTTCAGATGTTCCAGTTGGTGCTTACTTAAGTGGAGGTTTGGATTCAAGTATAGTTGTGGCTTTGATGGCAAAAAATTCCAAAATGCCAATAAAAACTTTTACCATTGGATTTGAGGAAGAGGGATTTAATGAGTTTGAATATGCTAGAATGGTGTCAGAGATGTACAAAACAGAACATCATGAGTTTAAACTGACTGCCTCTGATTATATGAAGACAATGCATCAATTGATAAAATTTAAAGATGCTCCACTCGGAGTGGCGAATGAGCCTGCTTTGCATATAATGTCCAGAGAGTTAAGAAAATATATTACAGTGGTGCTTTCTGGTGAAGGGTCAGATGAAATATTTGGAGGGTATGGTCGTATATTTAGAAGTCCTTTGGATCATGAAAGATTGAAATTACTTGAGGAAAATAAGGAATTATCTAATGAGAGCTTGTATAATGAGATTAAAGCCAATATGACCTCTAAATATGGAGATCTTAAATTTTCTTCCGAAATGGATCATTTTTTACATTTGTATCAGTATGTTAAATGGGAAGATAAAAAAGAATTTTTGTCGAAGGATTTTATAGAGGCTTTGGATGGGGATAGATACTCAAATGAGGTGTTTGAACAAGAGTTTGAGAAATTGGACGGGTTAAATTCATATGATAAATATATGTGGATTTTCGAGAAATTACATATTGTTGGATTACTTCAAAGAGTAGATATGACCACTATGGCAACTTCAGTCGAAGCCAGGGTTCCTTTTGTTGACCATAGATTAGTAGAGTTTGCCCTGAGTATTCCGGTAAAATACAAATTAAAATGGAAATCTATGCTTCATGAAATAATTGGGTCCAAATATAATTCAGACCAAATTAGCGAAGTTTATGATGACCCAAAGTTTATATTAAAAAAGGCATTTGAAGATGAATTGCCATATGATGTAGTTTGGAGGAAAAAGATGGGATTCCCTGTTCCTGTCCATA
>NZ_SMMB01000766.1 GCF_009711365.1 Xanthovirga aplysinae
ATAGGTTGGGGAAAAGCAGAGACTAAGGTTTCTAATTTTTGTTTTCCTTCTTCCAAAGCTTTTTTAATCGGTGTTGCCTCCATTAAATTTTCCATATTGAATAATTCAAGATAATAAGATACCCCTGCAAATAGATTTTTATGGAATTTTTGAATGACTTTCCGTTGATTTTCTTCCGATTTTTCTTTCCACTCATTTATCCGGTTGTTGAGGTAATTGATATACATTCTTAATTCTTTGATGAACATATGAGGGCGCTTCGGATCAATATTTAGATTTTTCCTGCCGTAAATATGGTCTGTCATTTGTTGGAGACTTGCTTTTTGGGTGAAATAGGCCATATTAGGGCCTGGACAAACAGATACACCATCTCCTTCCACCTTGTGGTCCAAATTATTTACCAATAAAGCCGAAGTGCCCAAGCCTACACAAATACAGGATTTTGCCACCACCTTCTCATATTCTTTTTGGTAGTCTTCCGGAGAGAAGTTTTTTGCCTTAAGTTCTTTTATTTTCAAATCCTGATATTGTCGGGAGGCAATACATAATCCCTTGTCCTTAAATTCTTTGTTTATGGCTACGAATTTCTTAGGACAGGAACTACCGGGCCTTCCTAGGCGAATGTTTTCTACCTTTGTGAGATCTTTGGTATTTCCTTTTAGATTATTGAAAAGGACTCCTAAAGGGGAAATCTGACTTAGTTCCAGATCTTTCTCTTTTGCTTTACTTAGGAGGTTTAAGGTTTTTGGGTCAACATTGGTGGCTTCCGGCACAAGTAAGAAAGGGGTTCCCCAACCTATAGAATCTAATTGGTAAAGCTTCAATAAATAGTCATGTTCATGAGCCGTTCCCACTCCTCCTTGAGCAGAAAATCGAACGTTTGGTCTGCTGCGGGGAACATTAAGGTTTTTGGTTTCCAAAGCTTTTGCCCATAGATCATAAGTGGATTGGATTAGGTCCTCTCTTTTATTTTTAAATTCTTCTAAAATGGGGCCCATTAGATAACCGTCGGTTGCAAAAGCATGACCTCCACAGTTTAACCCTGATTCTATTCTGTATTCTGAAACCCACAGGCCTTTTTTAGCCAGAAATTTTCCCTGAATTAAAGCAGAACGGAAATCACTGACTTTTAAAATGATTTTCTTTTTTAGGTCTTCATTTTCATCTGGAAAGAAATCTTCAAAATTTTCCATATAGCTGTAAAGACGTGGGTTCATGCCCGCCGAAAGTACAATGGAAGAATTTAATTTACTTTTGGCAAAACCCCTTAGGGCAGAGTGGGCGTCATTGTATTCGGAAGGAAGGGCTTGTTGTTTTTCATAATTTTCCTTGTCCAATTTGGTCATGATATTAACATCAATAGAACCCATGGACAGATTTGTCTCCAACCATTTACGGATTTCTCCTTTTCCAAATTCCTGAGTTAGCAAGTGTTTTGCTTTTATTTTTAGGTAAGAAAGGTCCGGCAGCATATCAATGTATTTCTCCAGTTCATTTCCTTTTTTTTCTACTGAAATTTTCAGTTGATTGAACTTGTTTTTTACCACATCGTCAATCAAGTTTAGGTAGGCCGTAATTCTATGGGCACGGTGATCCTTTGTTTTTTCGGTAATCTCCTCATAGGGTAGATCCATTTTTCTGCAATAGAAAGCTCTCATTTTTTCAATGAGTATATCATCCACTAAGGAAAGTACCGAAGATATTCCAAAAGGGGCTACTTTAACCGCAGTATCAATGGTGTAGCCAATTCCCATCACGGGAATATGAAAAGTATGTGTTTTTAATTTATTTTCCATAAGTTGTAACTTGCTTTTGATTTCATTTACCCATTGATTATGATCATTATAAAAAGCTTATAATTCCAATAGGAAGGTAATCTTTGGAAAAGGTTTAAAAAAAAGCCAACTCAGAAAGTCGACTTTTTCCATCGTCAAACCTGTATGTAACTGCTTACTTTTAAGTATTTTTAAACTCTTATGACTATTTTAAAAACTCTTCCCTCTCCATTATCCATTCCTTACTGATTGTCAAGCGCCCATTCCGCGTAGGAAGAATTTGTTTCAAACAATTTTATTGAATAGAGTTCCACACTGTCCGGTAAATGAGGTGCCAAAAGTTCTACAAAGTGAAATAATAAATTTTCACTTGTGGTTTGAAAGGGAACAAGATGAAGCTTTTGTTTTGCTGTTTTTAAGATTTGAATTAATTCCTGATCAGTCTGGGTGGATAGTACAAGAGCATGGTCGAATTTGCTCAATATTTGCTCTTTAACCATATTCTTTAACACCTTGTAGTCAAGGACCATTCCATCTTTTGGGTGGCCTTTTTCTCTGAAAACTTTACCTCTTAGGGTAATGTGAAGGACAAAGGAATGCCCATGTATATTTTTACAGTCGCCATCATAGCCTGGTAAAGCATGGCTCATTTCAAAATTAAAAATCTTGGTAATTTTGATTTTCTTCTCTTTTCCTATTTGGTGATCGAAAAAATGCATTTTCCCTCCTCACTTTTCATTTATTTCCAACAAAGTGTTAGACACAAAATCCTAATTCTTTACTATGTGACAAACTTACAATCCTGTCTTTTTAAGAAGTATGAGCTAGCTCATACTTATGGAATAATTACCTTTTTTAATGTTGGGGCATTGATGTGTATTTTGATTTTGGGACCATTTTTCATTGCTTCTCCTTCTGAAAGTAAACCTTAAAATTCATCATGTTCGCCCGGTACCACATATACTTTGGAGGCAGCATCTTTATTGCCTAAGGCTCCCTTTTAGTTTCCTGATAAGCAAGCCGAAACAAATCCTAGGAAGAAAAACAGCAAGACGGGGAATTTATATTTATAACGATTCATAGAAATGAATTTTAATCAGAAAAAATTCTTTTAGTCGATGATTTATTAAAAAAGTAGCATATCTAAGGAACTTCTCTTTAGTGGAGGTTTACCTTTTTCCTTAGGTAATTCCTTTATTCCCCAAATGATATTTAAGGGGTAAAAGCGATAAATTCTCTATTTCTGTATTGTGGTTCAAACATTTATTTATTTCAAAGTCCTGAAGTATTCCAATATTTTTCTGGCCTTGCCCTCTGAAATGTTTTGGTTAACCATTGTGGCCCCATTGAATTCGGCCCATAATTTTTTAGCGATAGGATCTTCTTTTACCATTTTTTCGGGGTTAAGGAGAATATTCATGATCCATTCTGGAGATCTTCTATTTGTAATTCCCTTAAGGTCCGGGCCAATAAATCTTTGACCTACGCGGTGACAAGCTGTACAATTCGCTTCAAAAATGGTTTTACCATCTTCGACCATTTGTTCATCTAATGCTCCTAATTCTACCTGAATAATCGGACCGACCCCTTTATTTTGCATGGGGTCTGTTGAGACGTCTTTTATTGAAGCAGAGGCTTGGTTTGCAGTTTCATTACCATTACTACCACTTCCACAACTATTTAATAGAAATGGAAAGGAAAGTAGGGCCAATCCCCCCATTATTTTTATACACAATTTTTTTATGCCCGTTTTCATAAGCTTGCTGGTTTTTAATTATGACTCTTAACTTATACAAAGTTATCGTTTGACCATCTGTGCCAATATGATTTGACTCATAGTTGGGAGTGATTGTTAGCAGCTTTTTCCGGCGAAAACCTTCTTTTTAGAAAAGGGGATACATTAAAAATTCATAGGAAAAAAAGGAGGAGATCAGATGAAAATGATTGGAGGAAAGGATGATTTTGAAAGGCTAATCGAAAGTTTAGTTTTTTTAAAGTAATTTTTTTAACATGATT
>NZ_SMMB01000358.1 GCF_009711365.1 Xanthovirga aplysinae
AAAAGAGATACGAGAAAGTAGATAAGGGCGCATGGTGAATGCCTAGGCTCTCAGAGGCGAAGAAGGACGTGTTAAGCTGCGAAAAGCTGCGGGGATCGGCACCTACGAATTGATCCGCAGATATCCGAATGGGAGAACCCGGCAGGTTGAAGACCTGTCATCCGCAAGGAAGCCAACCCGGAGAACTGAAACATCTAAGTACCCGGAGGAAAAGAAAACAATAGTGATTCCCTAAGTAGTGGCGAGCGAACAGGGAACAGCCCAAACCGAGGCGGTTAAGGCCGCTTCGGGGTTGAAGGACCTGCATAATCTTTAAAACAAGAAGCTGAAGCATCTGGGAAGTTGCTCCACAGAAGGTGAAAGACCTGTAAGCGCAATTGTTTTAAAGAGGCGGGTATCCTGAGTAGGGCGGGACCGGAGAAATCCCGTCTGAATCTGGCGGCACCATCCGCTAAGGCTAAATACTCCTGAGAGACCGATAGTGAACCAGTACCGTGAGGGAAAGGTGAAAAGTACCCTGAATAAGGGGGTGAAATAGTACCTGAAACCATGCGCTTACAAGCGGTCGGAGCGGATTAGTTCCGTGACGGCGTGCCTTTTGCATAATGAGCCTACGAGTTACTCTTTGTTGGCAAGATTAAGGATTTAAGGTCCGTAGTCGAAGCGAAAGCGAGTCTGAATAGGGCGCGTTAGTCAGCAGAGGTAGACGCGAAACTTGGTGATCTACCCATGGGCAGGTTGAAGGTTGGGTAACACCAACTGGAGGACCGAACCAGTACACGTTGAAAAGTGTTTGGATGACCTGTGGGTAGGGGTGAAAGGCCAATCAAACTGAGAAATAGCTCGTACTCCCCGAAATGCTTTTAGGAGCAGCGTCGATATAAAGTCTAACAGAGGTAGAGCTACCAATAGGACTAGGGGGCTTCACCGCCTACCAACTCCTGATGAACTCCGAATGCTGTTAGATATGATCGGCAGTGAGGGCATGGGTGCTAAGGTCCATGTCCGAGAGGGAAAGAACCCAGACCATCAGCTAAGGTCCCTAAATATACGCTAAGTTGAACAAAGGTGGTCCAGTTGCTTAGACAGCCAGGATGTTGGCTTGGAAGCAGCCATTCATTTAAAGAGTGCGTAACAGCTCACTGGTCGAGCGACCGGGCGTCGATAATAATCGGGCATCAAGTGTATTACCGAAGCTATGGAATTGTAAAATTGGTAGGGGAGCATTCTATTTGC
>NZ_SMMB01000903.1 GCF_009711365.1 Xanthovirga aplysinae
TTTAAGTTACTCAAGATTACAGTTTTTATGTCTCACGTCAAATTAAAAAAATAAAAACTGTAATCGAGCCCTTAGACAATAAACCTTTATTTTCTTGTTTATCTAATGGTATTATTTCTTCACAATTTTCCGAACACCCACATACACCAATCCCTTTCTTTTTTTTAGTTCCGATTTTTATTAATCTTTCTTTTTTTAATTCTATTATGATTTCTCTATAACACCGGTACCAGTGTCTTTCTAATACTGGAATCTCTGTGATACCACCTAAAAATCCGGAATACTTCAACTTTAAGACTGTTAGAGTAAAATTGGAGTTTTTGAAAAGATGTTTATTTTGATAATTTCGGAATGCTTCAATCCTAATTTTCTTAAAGAACACAACAAACTCCTACACTTTCCTATGATTAAAGTATTTACAACTTCCATTGGTTGTCCTGTCATTTCGTGAACTGGTTTAATATGGTCAATTGTCATTCTTATCTTGCCACCACCTACTCTATCTTTAAATTTTCAATCATTATATTCATTACTGTGTATGTTTCAAATTTACTTACTCCATATTTATCGAATACATTTTTAAATATTGCTTTCTCTTCTATACTGTAGCTTCCTTTGAAGTCTCTCCAAATTCTTCAAAGTAATTTTGCTTCTTGTCTTTCTTTACTTACCTCCTAGGATTTGTAGTTCCGGTCGTTGCTATTGGTGGCTATAGATTGGGAATGGTCGAGTTCTCCTAATTTGAATAGATTTTCTAATTTTTGGTTGTGCCTTTCAAATTCCTTGTCAAGGATTGCTGGGTGCTTCAACTTTAAACCTTCAATACAAAAAGGGGGGGGTACCTGGGCTTATTATTATTCAGGTTCCCGTTCTTCCATATTTCCTCTGGATAGCTTTTGCACTTCTTGCATACTTGTCAAACCTTTCCCTTTGTTTTCACTTTGTTCTTCCACTTCATTGTATCCTGTGATTTCTTGGATGTATCTTCCTAGTTAGTTCCTTATGAAAATATCATTTTCTGCAGTCCATTTCCTATAGGCTCGATGAAACCACGGATCCAAAGGGAGTTTTAAAATTTTCAGTTTTCTGTTTTCAAGATTTATCATACTACAAAAATAAATAGGGAGAATCCTTAGAGAGTTTCCCACTAAAAAGTAAATGAGACACCAAAAATCGTATGGTGATTTAGAGTCATAAAACCACACACTTTTAAAAAAGATCAATCAAGGTCAATAAAATAAGTGTATGTCAAGGAAAGTAGAGGTAAAAGAGTGTAAAACCAAGATGTGTTCTTATTGTTAACTGTAAATTGACCACAAATTTAATATCACTTCCAGTTTTACCCATTTATGCCTGAAAAGTAGAAATGAAAAGGCTATCAAAACAAAAAAATAGTCTTCATTTAATAAGAAGACTTCTTTTTTACTTCCACTTTCCTGTAATGTGGATGGAAATCAATTTCCCTCAATTGTCGAAATGGACGAAGTTATTTTCTTAGATTGGGGAGAACCTAAAGGCAAGTTGTCATTTTGGCAACTTGCCCTTTGACATTAATTGTTACCATTTTTTAATTCCAAAATTAATCCCTGTAATTCCGTAACTCTCTTTTCCAGCTCAATCCTTTTTTGGTTTCGCTCTTCATCATTGCCTTTACTAACAATCTTCCTCACAATCTTCTCTTCAGCTTGAAGCCAATAGTTGAACCGATCTCTTTTAGTTTTATTTGACTCCTTTTTCTTTGGCCCTTTCCTCCTACTAATTAGATCAACCCACTGTTCCTTGGGAACCTCATCAAACACCTTTAAACTTCCACCTTTCGATAGAAACTCAATAAAATCCTTTATATTCACCCAGTTGTTATACTGACCTAAAAAGCTCACTTCAGCCTTACTCAGCATGCCACCTCCTTGCAGAAGTTGTTCACGCTCAGTAAAAAAAACCTCTTTCAAACAATCAATGCCCAAAGCAAAATAGGAGTCTCTAATAATAGTCCTAGACCCCACTTTAAATCGCTCTGCCACTAAGTCAACACTTTTCCTACCCTTCCCACTAGAACGGCCCCCTCCATGCTTTCCCTTTTCCCGCAAATAAGACCTTCCTCTTAAATAAGCAATATAATTTTTTGTCGCATTTCTTCGACCCAATTGAATTTCTTCCATCAATTCAAAAGCGGCTTCTAATCCATCCAGTTCAATCAGTTGATAGTTCCAATCAATTTCATTGTCCTGATTCTTCTCTAGCACGGAATAGCGATGATGACCATCTAGTATGTAATAACATTCTTCTGAATATTTCCATAATAATAAAGGGTCTCTCACCTTTCGCTCCTTCACTACGCTACTTTCCAAAATCCTAAATTCTTCCTCTGATAAGGAGGCAATATATTGTTTCAATTCAGGATGAATTTGTATCTTTTTAAATACATTCTTCTTTCCACTTTCTTTAAGAGAACTATTCAAGGCTGATTCCTTAGACAATACCTTGCCCATGAAACTGTTACTTTTAACACCAAAATTTTTTTTTGCCATGATTTTTAATTTGATTCAGGAGTTAAGTATTCAACATGCTCATCAATCAGCGAATTAAGAAATTCCATTCCCTTTATATCCTTGTTGTCCGCAATTGCTAATTCAACAGCCACATTCCTGTAATCTACAGCCCCCATACTTTTAGGATTATACTCAAATATATCCATCAAAGAATCTACCGCTTCAGGCAAATCTGTGTTCAAACGAATTGCAGTGTCAAAGATCCGGATATGCCCCACACTTTCTCTTAAAGATTGAGTATAACCCTCGTGTAGTTTTGTTTTCCTGTATTGGGTAAACAACACTCCTTCCACCATAACATCAGGGTTATAATCTCTGGCATTCTCAATCATTTCCAAAAGGTTCTCCATCCCAGCCACAGAAAAAGGCTCCGGCTGCATTACAAAAAGAACACTTGTTGAAGCAATCACACTTGTAGAGGTTAACATTCCAAGAGTAGGAGGGCAATCAATTAAAATATAGTCAAAGTATTTTTTAACTGGCTCAATGACTTTGCGCAAACGCTTATAACCTTTCATTGGGTTTCCCTCCAAACTTAATAAGGCACGATCCAATCGGTTATCAGTTGGGCTAATATGAAAACCATCTCCTAGGGGTAAAATGGTGTCCAATAAGCCATCATTATACTCAGGCATAATTGCATTCATCAACTGCTTTTCAGTCCGAGCTATCTTTCCATCCTTACCTTCACGATGAAATCCTTCCCCAATCTCATTTCTGTAACAGCCAAATGCTTGAGTAAGATTGCCTTGCGGGTCCATGTCTAATAATAA
Organism: Xanthovirga aplysinae; assembly: GCF_009711365.1. Lineage (GTDB taxonomy): Bacteria > Bacteroidota > Bacteroidia > Cytophagales > Cyclobacteriaceae > Xanthovirga > Xanthovirga aplysinae. The sequence goes on from NZ_SMMB01000903.1 coordinate 3,323, forward strand.
AACCTTGTACCCCATTAAATTTAAAGCTTTTCCAAGATTAATCGCTGTTGTCGTTTTCCCTACTCCTCCTTTATTCTGAGCGATGGCCATAACCTTAGCACCGTCCTGCTCTTTATATCCATAGTCTTTTAATACAGGGGATAATTTTTCTAAATGTTTATCCAAAATACTATAATTTCCTGCCACTGCCTTTGAAAGATAAGTGGCTGGAATACCTGCCTCTTTTTCAAGACCTGATAGGGCAATAGAGGGTTTCTTTTTCAAGAAAGCAACAACATCTTTACTACTCATGATACTGTCTTTAAATTAGCAATAAATAAATGATTGGTTTTCACTTATACCAAAAGTAAAATAATTATTTTTCTTTCAAAAAGTTTTGAAAGGAAATTTATATAAACACACTATTTTCAATAATCATTGAATCATTTATCAAGTTGCCATTTTGGCAACTTGATTTTAAAGAACGTTACGTACATGGCATTAGAAGCAGCTTAAGACAGGAATCTCCCTTGTATCAAAAGGGAGAATTGTTAGGAAAAAGGGAACTCATTTGACGTTGAGAATTACCAATAGGGGAGAGGCAATCAAAATATAAACTCATTTTTGTGGTATTGATCAATATAATTATTAATATCAAGCATGGCCTTTTCTTCACCATTTCCATGTCTTTTAATAAGCCACTGGGCATAATGGCTTTGAGCAAGACTAGAAGGTTTCCCAGAGTTAAATTCATTGTAAAACCTTTTTACTATTGGTTCTTCACTGTCCTCAATCTCAAACAAGAATTCTTCTAAATCATCATCATTGGCCTGGCCAAGAAATCGATCAAAAAGTTCCCTTCGAAAATTATCGTAATCTTTATTTATCTTTTCCTTTAGATCTTCCTCACGTTTCTTTATGATCCTTTCTTGTTTCTTAAGCTTAAGAGAATTTTTTCTTTTTTGTTCCTCCCTAAACTCTTCAAGAAAATACTCATGTTTCATGGCTTTTATTAAATAGCCTCGTTTATTCTTGACATTCTGCAAACTTTCAATTTTTTCAATTGAGAAATCTAAAAGGTCCTTATCATACTTCTTTTTAAGCTTTTCATACCATAAATTATCATCTCCTTCAACATCAGGCCCTATAGCCCCACTTTCAATGCTGCCTTCGGTGGAGTTATCTGATGTCAAAACCATTGATGGCTTTTTCTTAATTGCAAAAAGAAAATGCGTCACCTTATTACCAGAAGTAATAGCTTCATAAGCAATTATTAAATCTGAATTTTCATTGATTTCTTTTACTGCTGGGTCAATTACTCTACTTTTCACATAAGTTACCCTATCATAACTCCTTTTTTCATTGAGGTATAACATCTCTTTTAATAACCCTAATTCAATCTTTCGTCGGCCAATTTTCTCATATTGCTTGCATAATTCATAAAGGCGAATTGAATGCACCTTTTTCATATGAGAAACATTAATAAGGGAATATTTTGTATACTTTTCTTTTAGATCAATCAAGAAGTCTTTTACCTCAGTAGAAAATTTTATAGTGACAAAGTCCTCACCTTTTACCTTTTTTACATGGGAAATAAAATTTAAAGATTCCCATTGCTCGTCTGAGTCTAGAATATCAATGGAGGTTTTAGTTAACTGCTGCAAAGATTCTCTCACTTGCTTATACTGAGCTCCCTTAATCTTTTCCCCTCTCTCCAATCCTAATACATCAGAAATAAAAACTTTATATTCTCCTAATTCCTTAGCCTCAGGCTGAATTTGAACCATTGCTAAAAGTATAGCCCTTTGCTGAGTAAGGGTGAATCCACTACGAGATTCCACCAACTTATTAGATTTAACAAGTTTAAAGTCCTTGGTTTGAATAACTTTCTTTTCCATTAATAAAAA
>NZ_SMMB01000500.1 GCF_009711365.1 Xanthovirga aplysinae
AAAAAAATTGGAATAAAGCTCCAGTTAGTACTTGATTTCTTTTTGGATAGGCTTCTGTGAGGTAATCTGCACTTTCTATGGAAGGAACAATACTAAGAACGCCCGCAACCATTCCCATAATCATAAGTATACCAGCAATTCTTGCTGGTCTTTTAGTTGAACGCATTATCTATATCTTGTTATTAATTTCATTTTGCCAATGACCCACAACAACCCGATATACCAAATATGGTGTTTATCCAACCATCAAATCAACCAAATCCCGTTTTTTTGTCTTAAAATATTCATAGTCAAATCTAAATAAAAAATCGGAGTTTCCTGTTTTTTGGAATAATTACCACATATGGATATAGAATATTTTTTTTATCTTACTACTGTTACTAATTAAATCACCAAGGAAACTCTTCTACTTATTAAAATTAACTTCCTTTTTAGTGCTACCTATTAAACGGCCATTTTTCACTCTGACACTTCTATTCACTAGGAAACAAATGACCGGATTATCCTACTTCCATTTCCTTAATAAAAATGTGTACCGCTTCCAACATCCCAGAATAAAACTAATTCACTCAGAAGAATTTCATGAAAGGCTTTTGGCGATTAATGCCTCCACATCAAACAGAAATTTGGATTTTGGTGGGAAAAGACAGAAACTAGGCTGGGTTGTACCCTAAGCGGTATTGCTCTTGGCTGCACTTTGGATAGTAGGTTAAAACTTGTGGGATACTGGCAAGTGTAAAAGCCGGACAGGTGCCAATAGGATTGGGATAACATTGAGCTGTTTTGCGACCTGGTGTGGATTAGTTATTTAGCAATGATGGCCTTTTGACTTTCTAGGTAAAGTTCAACCACAAAACACTAATACCTGCCAAATAGGGGAAAGCCGTACGCAGAAAACTCCAGTTTTGAAAGGCATGTGCAGCAGGCCAACCAATTTTCTCTTATTTAGGGATTAGGTCAAGGATTAGCATAAAATATTTTTGATGCAGTTTATATTGTTGTGTAGTGAGTTTTACAGTTAAGACATCTGGTTTAATTTCTGTTTTGCATCAAGCAAAAGTCGATCGCCAATTTCATGGGTTTTTTCATCCTTGCATAAATCTAAACTTATTGCCCAAAGTTTGTCCAGCTGACCTTGATTCAAAGTAGTATTTTTTTGTTTCATCTCAACGAAGCTGTTTTTTTTCCAGGTTATCAATTTGCCAGATTTTTTCTGACTTTCTTCCTGAATCTCTAAAAACAGAGGAGCCATTACTTGTCCACACTCTTCAATAGAAATAAATGCCCCAAAGAATTTCGACAGTAGTGCTATCAACCTCATCCACAAAGGGATAATATTGATTTGATTCGTCCAAACGGTTTTATGAACCCGGAATCCAAGGAAAGAGACATTTCGATTTTCAATTTGACTGTAGAGATTATGCAACTGTGTAAAAAACATTCTCTTTGCTGCCATAGCTTGATAAATAGCCTTTACATAACCCCATTTACTGGTCAACTGCATATCCTCCCAAATAATTTTCCCATATTCCGTTACATTGAAAACCACTCGACCTCCTTTTTGAGAATTTTCTAACAACTCCAATAAGTTTAAGGTGAGCATGAATTGGGACAGATAATTTACCTGGAAATGCCCATCCATCCCATCCTGTGTTTGGAGTCGTAGGGGAGCGTAACCCATTCCCGCATTGATAAACAGGCCATCCAGAAAATTATGCTGATTTTTAACTTCCTCAATAACTTTCCTGACATCCTCCAATTTTGTGAGGTCGCAAAGAAGTAAGGAAACTTTTAAGTTTTCTGAAAGATTTTGAAGTTCCTTTACAGTTGACAATCCCAATTCTTCCGACCTGCACAAAAGGATGATCTCATTGACCTGCTCAAGTCCTGCTAATACCTTTGCAACCCCTTTTCCCATTCCATTGGAAGCACCTGTTACT
>NZ_SMMB01000471.1 GCF_009711365.1 Xanthovirga aplysinae
TATTCTCTGAACTACAACCTACTAATTAGCCTTCCCGCTTCGGAATGGTATAAGCCTGTGGCTTACAAAAACGTTAGCGTGGCTACGGAGAATGATGACTTTCCCGATCAAACCATCGAACCTGCGGACCTTAATGCTATGAACAACACAGCTTTCTTTTTTAAATTTATCCAGGCTTTTTCTGATTCTCAATTAAGCCTGGACTTCACGTCGGCTTTGAAGGGTGAGATAAATAATATTATAGATCTGGTACAAGACCCCCCAGTTATTACGGCTGATACTTTGGCCCAAATGCAGCAAAATATAGATAATTTCTTTCAAGGGACCGATCAATTTAATGATGTAACCTTTTTAAATGTATTGGCTATACAAGGCTATGGCGCGAAGTACCCCTTCCTATGGGCGAACTTTACGGATGTAACCTATTTGCTGTATAACAGTGGACCTGCTGGAACTTTCACACATATAGGCAATTTAGTATTAACACCACCTACTACCGCAGGCCTTAATGAGGAAAACGGAGGTTATACTATTAATTTCACAGTGGTTAATGAAGGTGAGGGATCATTTACAAGCAACGAATACGATATTACTTTTTCTCCTGAAGGGATCTTTATTGATAATGCATCTGAGATTAATCTTATCCCCGGATTTCAAAAGCTATCTGATTTCACGGGTGCTCCTAATGATGACAACACTATAATCGTTTCGATTGCTGGTACAACGGGTGACCTTAGGGTTATAGGTTATGATCAAGAACAAGAGGAAATAACGCCTGAAAATCTGGACCTGACTCAAGATACCTCTGGTTTACCAAATTGGGCTGTAACTCTTACTGAAGGTATGGTTATACCTAGTGCACTTATATATCTCATTTTGAGAGCTAAAGATATTGTTTCTATAATATTTAAAGTAAAAGGTAGACATCCTTCGGAATCTATTATAGATGGATTACTTAAAGCGGCTTTTGATAGACGATCTACCTTTGATCGGACGATGGAAAGATTAGAATTATTAGCGACGGATGATACTATAGAAGTAGCAGAGGAACTACAAGAACAACTCAACGCAATGGAACCAGAGGACGCTGTTCTTCATATAAGAGACGAAGGTAATGGTATGGATGCTTTTATAAATTCTGGTTTTGAAAGTTATGATGCTGCAGTTAAGGCTGTTAAATTTGCTAATGGTAGAGCTTTTATAAAAAAATCGGCTCAAGCTCTACAGGAATTAATTAGACTTAATCCGAATAACCAGACGGAACTTCTACAGGTAGCAAATAGATTGAATGATGTAAGTGAAAAATTCAGTACATTTGATGATGTTGCAAACTTAAATCAATTTGTAGCTGATCAATATGAAGAGCTAGGAAATATTAATAAAGATTTAGAAACAGTAACTAACGAGGCAAATTTAGAATTTTCTACTAAGGCTACTGCACTCGTTAATGATAGTCAAGAATTGGCGGTTGCTGTGAAGGATAGTCAAGAAGCCGCAGCACAAGAAGCTAAGGAAGAAGAAGAGGCCCGTGTACCAGAAGATCTTCAAAGGAATGAGTCGGATTCGATGGATTTTGGTGTAGAAATGGAAAGTCTTTGATAATACATCAGACAAAAACACAAGTAGACTATAGCCAAATATAATTTCATTTTACCAATACTGCAGTTACTCTTTCAGCCGCTCTAGTAGAACCGATGTCCAGAGAGTTTTGAAGCTGCCCCCTGATAAGAGGCAATAGTAAAATTTAATTTGAGAATGATGGGATTGGCTTAAAATTAGGAAAGGGGCAAATGATGAAA
>NZ_SMMB01000430.1 GCF_009711365.1 Xanthovirga aplysinae
CTGCTGTGCTTTCTGAGCGTCGGATTTTGTTCGTTGGAAAAGCATTGCAGCTCGCCATTGTTGTGTTTTCGTTCTTTTATTGTTCTATTTTAGGTTTATATTTAGAATAGTTCTTTTTGATATCCTCTAACCAGTATTCAAGCTTTTCTTTTATTATAAATCTATCTTTATCTGATAGATAGTCTATTTCAATTGCACCTTCTGTTGAAACCCAATTTAATCTTAAAGTATACTTTCCTTTTTTTGAACTATCTGGATACCAGCCCAAATCAATGTTAAAGTAATTTGTATTAGGTATGCCCATTTTTCCACCTTCCAAAATTTGGCATTCATCTATCCAAAGCACGTCTTCAATAAAGCCTTCGTACCAGTTCACAATCCAATCATCATTATCGGCTTTTATTGGATCAACGTCAAAAAACTTGTTGTCTAGGATTGCCCAACCTCTTGGTACTTTTAATGAAAGTAATTTTGTCATTTATTAAAAAATACTCTGTCTAAAATTAATCTTTTAAAATTTTAATTCTCTTAAAATTGGCTCTTTTGCCAGAATATGCACTCGGGGTCTTTCTTATTGTGAATGAAACACAACGTTTTATGTAAGTGGTCGTTTTAATGCCACTTACATGTTGTTGTGGGTATTTTTTCTTAGCCAAACGCATAATTGCATACCTGTATTTGTTTTACGCATATATGGTTTAATTATCGGGTCTATAAATTTGGGTAAAAATGTTTGACACACGTAATATTCATGAAAAGCGATCTCATATTCATTCCTTTTCGAGTTTTGACTAAATGAATCTAAGCTGAATTCATATAGGTGAAAAGGCTCATGCATGGGGCTTATGTTTCCAACATAATCAGTTCCTTTTATTTTATAAATTAGATTAATTAGTTTATTGACTAACCAATCAGAAGATGGGACCTCAATATGTATTATTCCATTTGGTTTGAGCCATTTTAGTGCTTTCTCAAGCGATGAATTTGGGTTATAAAGGTGCTCCAAAACTACTCCAAACGATATGAATTCGAATTCATTGTCTGGGTAATCCAGTTCTTCTATCATGCCTAGTTTTAACTTCTCTTTTGAAATACCCATTTTAGAAATTGCTCTTTCATAAAAAGGAATTGATGGCTCTAAGCCGTATGTATCAAAGCCTACCTTTTCTAGCACTTTCATTTGCTTCCCTAAACCAGCCCCAATATCTAAAGATTTCATTCCTGGCTTAATGTTCATTAATTCTTTAAGTCTAGATATTTCACCTTGAAAGTAATCTTCATTAAACTCAAAGTATGATTCTTTCCAATATTCTTCAGGAGGAACGCCATAATGATCTTGAATATTAAAAGGAATAGGTTGAGGGTTAGAATATACTAGGCCACAATTAGAACACTTGGCAACTGTAGTGGTTATACCAGTTTTATCTTTTGGGTTCAATCCTTGCGATTGATTCATTCTTTTACCAAGTATTTTGTGTGACTTTGTTGGTTCGCCACACATATTACATTCTTTTATTTCCTCGAATTTATATTTCATGAAAGTTGATTTTATTACCCACAACAACGGTGTA
>NZ_SMMB01000888.1 GCF_009711365.1 Xanthovirga aplysinae
AAAAATGCCTGCTTAAGTAAAAAATACCTGGGAAAAATAAATTAAACTCAAATTTGGTAGTTTGGTAACTAGCATTTTTGTACAAGTTACCTTTAGATTTAAAAAAATAAGCCTTATTTTATGTGAAAATTACTTAGAGGCAATTATTAACTTTATGATAGTTAAGTTTTAAAAATAATAATAAAAAAACCATTGTTAAAGCCAAAAACTGTATTTCTGAACAATACAGAAACTAACTAAAAAATGATACAATAATGAAATACCTATTCAAAGTACCCATCCTCATTCTTGGAATCTTAATCTTTTTAACCAACTCTTGTCAGCAAAGAAAAAATGAGGATAGTTCTAAAGAAACTAGTGAAAAGAAACCCGAAGCCATTTCCTTATTAGGTCAGGCACTTTTTCCCAACCCACCATCCGAAAAACTACTACTTAGATTCGAAAAACATAAAAAGGCCTATGAAGCCGATCCTCTAAATGCGGACAAAATCATCTGGTTTGGAAGGTTCACTGCCTATAAGGGTGACTATCAAGAGGCCATAAAAATATATTCGAAAGGAATTGAAAAATATCCCAATGACCCACGGATGTACCGTCATAGAGGGCATAGGTATATATCCATTCGAAAATTTGATTTGGCCATTTCAGATTTGGAAAAGGCAGCCAAACTTATTGAAAATATTCCTAATAAAATTGAACCGGATGGCATGCCCAACGCCAAAAATATACCAGTGAGCACTTTACACGGGAACATATGGTATCATTTGGGCTTAGCCTATTACTTAAGTTACGATATGGAAAATGCCCTTAGGGCTTATAAAAATTGTTTAACAACTTCCAATAATTCGGACAATCTTGTCTCAGCTACCCATTGGATTTATATGATCCTTCGAAGAATGAATAGAGAAAATGAGGCTAAAGAATTCCTAACACCTATAAGGGAAGACCTTGAAATAATAGAAAATTTTGCTTACCACAAAATTTGTCTTTTTTACAAGGGTGAAATTACCACTGATCAATTATTGGAAAACATTGAAAATGAGGGGGGAAATGATGCCATCAGCTATGCCCTAGGAAATTGGTATTTTTACAATAATAATAATAAGGAGAGGGCAGGAGTTTTATTTGAAAAACTATTAAAAGAGGGGGGGTGGAACTCCTTTGGGTACATTGCCGCTGAAGCCAATTTTGCCAAAGAATTTAATCAGAGGAGCCTTTAAAGAATACTAATAATGGCAATCTATAGGAAAAAGAATTGAAAAGGTAAAAGATGAAAATGTAAAATTTACCCACTGATGGAAGAACTTAGAAGGGGGCCATTTCTTGGCCGTATTTTCCCATTTTCCCTTCTTAACTTTAATTTTCTCTTTAAGCTGCTTTGACAAAAAAAGCAGCTTTTTCCTATCCTATGAGATAAAGTTCCTTGTGTGCGGGGGCGTGCTCCGAAGCATGAGGAAGTCCCAAGAGGCTTTCCGAGAGGGATTTATTGAAGTAGGGGAGACTGCAAATCCCAATCCTGACATTTGATATTAAGAGGAGAAAGGACTAAATGGCCTTTCAGCCTAATCATTAAAATGAGACATGCCATTTAGGATGAGCAAGCACATCTTTTTGACGTCTTAATCTGTCTCAAATTGTGGGAATGCCAAAAGTAACTGGACACGTGGTACCAATATGTGGCAGGCATTGGGAGAGAGAAGGTGCTCTTGCCCAGGGACGTTTCACTCTTGTTTGGTTAAAAGGGTGAGCAGTCATTAGGAGCCATATTAGTGGAAAGGTAAAGGACTGAAGGTTACCTTGCCCTGAAAGAGTCTTGGAGATGGAAGGAGCAGATCACTGTAAAAACACAGTCAACCCTTAGGCTAGGATTAGGAAGAGCTGGGAGAATTTTGTTTTATGCTCCTTGCTAAGGATGTTATCTAAATCTTTGTTGAATATATACAAAAGAAGTACCAAAAAGTACCTAACCGCCGTTTAGGAGCCCCGAACGTCTGTTGGTATGTGAGGCGCACTGGCGGTCCTTTGACCGTCAGCCGTCTTCACGATTGGTAACAGTTTATTTTAAAAACTTATAAACCGCCTCATAAGCATTATCTTGGATTGTTGTGTTTCTTAAATTAGTGAAGAACTCACTTTGGTCAACTATAGGGCCAGTTAATACATTAAGTTTACTTCCATAAAACACGCCACTTTTCAATTTTTTATTGTTAATTCCATCCACAAATCTTTTTGCACCCTTTTCCAAACCATGGACCATTCCCATCAATGGCATTATAAACGGCATCATGATATATTTGATCCTGAATTTTTTAAAACCGGAGATGTCGTCAAGCACAGCAGTTCCACTGGTAGAACCCGGGCTCATAGTGATAAACCTCATATGGTTATGTTTTCTGGCCATCGCAGACATCCACAACGCAGCAATATACTTTACATATGCATAGATCACCAGGGCCTCAGTTTTGTAGCCGAAAAAGGTGCCATCAATTATTGACTTGAATTCATTTGTTGATGAAGTTTTCAACTCGGGTGGCTTCAAGCCCATTTTCTTGATTCCTCTTGCTGATTCAGAGCCAGCAAACAAAGCAATATTTTTCAGTTTACCGGCCTTTATGAGCTCATCAGTGAGAACGACATGCCCAAGAACATTGGATGCGAAAATTTGAGTAGCACCCTCCTTAGTTAATCTATCACGGGTTTTACCCCCCAAACCACCTGCATTCATAATAAGAGCGTCAATTGGCTCGGGTAAGTTTAAGACGGCTGTTTTCACCGAATCAATATCGGAAACGTCCATAACGATTATTTCAAAAATTGACCGCCCTGTTTTCTTTTCCAGGTCTTTTTTTGCTGCAATAGCTTTTGTTTCATTCCTGCAAGCCAAATAGATTTTTTCAGTTTCATTTTTCATTGCTAGCTGGCGTGCAGTATCCTTCCCAATTCCTACATTTGCACCTGTTATTAATATTTTTTTGTTCATGACAGCTTCGTTTAAGTAATCAAAAAAATGTTACTTACAAACTTACATGAATATCAGGTGGTTATCTTCCCAGTTTGGTTCAATTATTTCTCAGAATAGCTCAGCCGGTATTCCGAAGGGGTTTTCCCGTACTTAAGAACAAAATTTCTATTGAAAGTGGATATTGAATCAAACCCAACCTTATATGCCACATCTGACACTCTTAACCCCTCTGATTTAAGCATTGTTGCCGCCTTTTCTAGTTTCTTGGTAACTATATACTTTTTAGGACTATCATTAAATACATTTTTGAACTTTCGTTTGAAAGTAGATAAACTCATATTACAAAGGTGTGCCAGCTCCTCTAAGGTGAGGTTAGCGTACAAGTTTTGATTAATCGTTTCTTTGAAAGATACATTTGCCGGGCTGAATAAACCTGCCAAAAAATCCAGCTTACTAGGAAACTTTTGAGACTTGGTCAATAAAATGACAAACTCTTTAAGTTTTGCCTTTATGATATTCTCGTCAGCCAGCTCTGGATTATCCAGGAGAATATTTATACTCTCTTTATAGTTTTTGAGTAAGCGGTCAACTTTTACCTGTTTAATATCGACAGGAAGGTTATAGGCCGACAGAGAAAGATCAAAATCAAAGAGTTCTTCAACAAAAGAAGGGTAGAGCAAAACAACAATCACCTCAACACCAGTACCTTTTGGTTTCTGTACATGGAATGCTTCAAAAAAATAGTTCATGCACTTAGCAAGAACAGCTGTCTCCTTGTTAAGATCGAAATAAACTTCAGGTGCCCTTACCGCCATCTCACCCTCATTTACAAACACGAAACAAGCTTCATTTTCAACATAATCCTTTGGGTAACGCTTAAAGTAGGGCTTTGTCAGCTTCGAAAAAACAGTTTTCCCTTTATATGTCAAGTATTTCTCTCCGTATTCCATTCAGGGTTTGATTTGTTGCCAACAACCGGGTATACCACATATGTGATATACTATACTATTACCGTGCGAATATACAACATATGTGGAATATCCACATTTTATCCATTGCTTCCCCCTCTCTCTATAGTGGAAGTAATTACGGTACATAATCTATTTAATTGAGATCTTAAAAAAATTATAAACGGATCGCCTGGCTACTGTGCTTTCCTAGCATTGGGTTTTGCCCACTGCCAAAGCATAGCAGCTAGCAATTGTTCTGTGCCGGTTCTTTTTAATATCCATTTTGAAAAATTATCTCTTTACTAAATTTCAACCATTCCATTCTGGTCAATATACTGTTGGCAATTATTTTTTTTGCAGCTAATACTTAAATCCTTCCATGCAGTCCCATCTAATCCTTCTAATGAAAGGCCTTCATTAGTTTTTTTGACCGTGAAAAGAAAATCCGCAAGGTTTTCATCATTGGTAGGTTTTTCTCTTTTTTTAGTTGTCATACCAAACTGATCAACTGCTTGTGAATTGTAGGGTTTTAAATTAAAACTGAGTTCTTTCCAAGCACAACCCTTTTTAGATGTCAATTTGATCTCATTATCTGTAGTTTCTATTAGAATTAGAAATTCAGATAGTTTTGATTTTTCTGCAGTTTGAGAAAATCCAAGAGTTTTGCCCCCAATGATTAGAATTATTGAGAGGGTTATTTTTAGAATTGAATTTTGACTTATTTTCATCATGATCAAATTGTTTCTATAAAAGATTTTAATTTATTATTTTATTCCCTTCCATTATTTTTTTACTGAACTGGCACACAACGGTTTGTATAAGAGCAGTAGGGGTTTAAAACGCATTTGCTTTTCAATTAACAATATACTGAATTAAACACAAAAACGGTTCGAGTTTGCACCCGAACCGCTATTACCTTTATACTTTGTTGTGCATTAGTTTTTTTCTTTTACTAATTGGGGGAATGCAACCCAAGTCTATTCCCTTCCGAATCAAGAAAATTTGCGAAATAACCGCTTTCATCTGCATGAGGCGTCTTTGGAATAATTATTTTTCCTCCATTTTTCCCGACCTTATCTAAAATAGTTTGAAGGTTGTCTCCTCCATTTAAATATATGGTAACACCATCAGCTGAAGGTTGGTATCCATCTCCTTTAATTAGAACACCGGTAATCATTTGTTCTTCAAATGGCAGTATAC